>JBNJCX010000003.1:0-78715 GCA_051744365.1 Bacillota bacterium | reverse complement strand
TGATGCTGGTCAGTGTAATGACTCTTATTCACTGGCAGTAATTGCAATGAAGCTTAAGGAAGTATTTGAACTTAACGATATCAATGAGCTTCCAATAGCTTACAATATCGCATGGTATGAGCAGAAGGCAGTAATAGTTCTTCTTGCACTGCTGTCCCTTGGAGTCAAGAATATTCACCTTGGACCAACATTGCCAGCATTCCTTTCACCTAATGTTGCAAAGGTTCTTATTGAAACATTTGGAATCGGAACCATATCAGATGTTGAAAACGACATCAATATGTTCCTTGGTGAAGCATCAAACGCATAAACTCCACTTTTTTAAGCCTCGCCTATTTATAATAGGTGGGGCTTTTATTTATGCTTTAAAAATATCTTTTTTCATCATATAATACTATTGTTACTATTAAATGCTAAAAAGAAGGTATGAGAAAGATAATACTAAAAAACTGTTTTTTATAGTCCTTGGAAACCTGCTATGTGCAGTTGCTTTTAATGTATTCTTTATACCCAGCCAATTACTTAGAGGCGGTGTAGGTGGAATAGCATTGATGCTTGGATATCTTTTGAATGTACCAACTGGTATAACTGTATTTTTGATAAATATACCAATATTCATTTTAGGTGCCAAGATGGTTAATCGGGAATTATAGTTTATGCTTAGATATCGATGGTTGTGTTTTTAACATTTTTGACTGTAACCAATGATATTGGCACCTATTTTGTCATTGATGACATAATACTTGGAGCTGTATTCAGAGGAGTGTTAAATGGAGTAGGGATGGGTCTGATGTTTAAGAACAGAACATGTCAGGGTGGACTGGACATAATTGCAACTATAATGAAGCAAAGACGAAATCTGAACATTAGCACTGGACTGATGATTTTAAACACTACAATAGTTTCACTTTCTTCAGTTTTTTTGGATTTACATCTGCAATGGATACAATAATCGCCATGTATGTGGGATACCAGGTGGTAGACAAGGCTCAGATGGGCTTTAATGTAAGAAAAAATGTATTTATAATATCCGATAAATCAGAGGAACTATCCAGTCAAATCCTTACTGACCTGCATAGGGAGGGCTACTTTATTGGAGGACACTGGAGCATACACAAAGCAAGTGTCATCGCCGGGATATAATTGAAGCAAAAAGCCGGTTTAAAATTGACCCTGCAGCATTCTTAACCATCAATGATGTGGTTGAGGTAAGAGGCAGCGGTTTTGTTAATGAAGGCATATAGAAAGATCCGGATAAAACATGTTTTATCCGGATCTTTTTTAGCTTGGCAGCTATTCTATATATTGAACAGATTATTCAATGATTCAGATAGACTTGGATGAGTGAAGATGCCATCTCTTAGCTTGTCATACGTCAATCCTGCCATCATGGCCACCTCTACCATTGCCATAATTTCTCCACCTTGATATCCCAGAATTGCAACCCCAAGTATTTTATTATCATTTTCATTTACAACTGCCTTCATAAAACCTTCCGTGTAATTGTCCTCTATAGCCTTGCCAACATTCTTCATTTCAAGTTTTCCTATTTTAACATCATACCCCTTCTCTTTAGCTTTAGTCTCTGTAATACCTACTCTGCCAAGTTGTGGTTGTGTAAAAAGAGTATAGGGAACTAATCTATCATTTAGGGTCCTCTTGCTCTCACCAAACAAATTGTCAATTACTATTCTAAAATCGTCATAGGAAATATGTGTAAACGCCGGACCACCTTTTACATCTCCCAGGGCATATATATTCTCTGCTGTGGTTTTGAGTCGTTCATCTACTTTAATGCTTCCCTTATCATCCGTATCAACGCCTGCGTTCTCCAGGTCCAACTCTTCAGTATTAAAAGTTCTACCGACTGCAAGCATCAAATGGGAGCATTCTATTTTTTCTTCCTGATTGTTCTTTTCAATAAGTAGTTCTATTTTGTTGTCATTCATCTCCACTGTTTTAGTATCTGTGTTTAATAAAAACTCTATACCTTCATTGGCTAATATTTTTTGAATTCTTTTGGAAACATCAGGGTCCTCTCTCTTTATGATGTGATCCCCTCTGCCAATCATGGTTACCTGACTCCCAAATCGTCTAAACATCTGTCCAAATTCCAAAGCGATATAGCTTGTACCAATTATTACCAAGCGCTCGGGTAGTTCGTCTAACTCCATGATAGTGGTTGAATTAAGGTGATTGATATGTTCCAGACCTTTTAAAGGAATCCTGCTTGGTTTAGAGCCGGTATTTATAAATATCTTATCAGCCGATATTTCAATATCTCCACCATCATTAAGCTTAATTTTCACAGTGTTTTTATCTTTAAAACTCCCAACACCTCTATACAAGTCAATATTCTCGTTATCTTCGATTGATTTTTCAAGCCCCTCTCTAAATGACTTTACAACTTCATTTTTTCTGGATATAACCTTTTGAAAATCCAACTCAACATTTGAAACGTTTACACCCAGTTCTTCAGAGTTATGGACTCTATGGTAGAGATTTGCACTGGCTATTAGGGTTTTGGTAGGGGTACATCCAAAATTTAGACATGATCCACCTAGTTTGTTTTTTTCGATAATTGCAACCTTCTGTCCCCTGCCTGCCAAATCAAACACGAGAGGGTTACCAGCTTGGCCACTACCAATTATAATTGCATCATACTTCCTTGGGTTTTTCAAATAATCATTCTCCTTTTTAGTAGTTTTTACTCTCTCAGTCTATTTGTTACCCCAATTATGCTGGAACAATAATGTTTATACAGGGATCTAAAATTGTTTGAATTCCTTGCTTAATGGTAAAAACACAATAAAAGGGGAGCTATGAATGCTAAGCGATATTTACCATGGACAGCGAAAATATTTTGACCAGGGTCACACTTTAACCTATGATTTCAGATTTTCTCAGCTTAAAAAGTTAAAAAGGATTATAAAGGAAAATGAAAATGTGATAATGGAAAGTATTCAGCTTGATTTGGCCAAGCCTGAATTTGAAAGTTATACATCTGAAATTGGAATAGTATACGAAGAGCTTGATGATGCAATCAAAAATCTCGGTGATTGGATGAAACCTAGGCGTGTCTCAACCCCACTATATTTAAATTTTGCCAAAAGTCTTGTATACTCACATCCAAAAGGGGTAGTTCTGATTATCAGTCCTTGGAACTATCCTTTTCAGCTTATGATATCACCCTTGATAGGTGCCATGGCAGCTGGAAATTGTGCCATCCTAAAACCATCAAGTCAGTCAAAAAATACGCAAAGGGTTATTTCGAAATTAATAAGTGACAATTTCCACAGAGATTACATTGCAGTTGTGGAAGGGTCAGGTTCAGTTACAAACCCCTTGATAGAACACCACAGATTGGACCATATTTTCTTTACAGGAAGTATTGCAGCGGGTAAGGAAATTTCAAAATTGGCAGCTGAAGAACTTACACCAGTTACACTGGAACTTGGAGGCAAGAGTCCAACAATAGTTCATAGTGATGCAGAAATTGACTCTGCTGCCAAAAGAATAACTTGGGCCAAGTTTTTCAATCTCGGTCAAACCTGCTTGGCGCCTGACTATCTCTTGGTTCATTCTAGCGTTAAAGATGAGCTTATATCAAGGCTAAAGTATTATATTGAGGAGTTCTACGAGAACAAGGAAAAGAAACCTGACAGCTTAGGTCGAATTATCAATGAAAAGAGATTTGATAAACTGGTAAGCTATTTGGAACAAGGAAAGATATTAGAAGGTGGAGGTTTCAGCAGAGCAGATCTATTTATTGAACCCACTTTAATAGATGAAGTAAATATGCAAGATAGTATGATGGAAGAGGAAATATTTGGACCTATACTCCCAATAATTGGTTATGATGCTATTGAGGATACCATAGACATTATTAGGGAAAACAGGTACCCACTGGCTCTTTACTTATTTACAAAAGATGATTATATCAAAAGCTATATACTTGAAAGGATTGAATTTGGAGGGGGATGCATTAATCATGCCCTCAGTCATGTAGCTAATTCAAAATTACCCTTTGGAGGGATTGGATACAGCGGGAATGGAAGATATCATTCCAAAGCCACTTTTGATACATTTTCATATGAAAAAAGCATATTTGAACCATCCATAAACTGGGAACCAGACTTGAAATACCCGCCATATAATGACATTCAACTAAAGCTGGCCAAAAAAATAATGAAATAAGAGTTTAAAAATTCTTATGTCAAACATCCAAGGAGATAAGTCATGTTCACATTGGGAAGGAAAATAGACATTCACTATCCAACAAATAGGTGGATATCAATAATAGCAATTTTAGTAACAGGAGGGAGCTATTTTTTAACAGGGGAGCTTTCCATTGCTTGGAAAACTGGTGCTGGTATTTTTTTAACATGGGCATTGACAAGAGAATTGGATCCCAAAAGGGAATATGCTGCATTTGCATCAGCTTTTTTTGCACTTTCAAGCCTATTTGTAGCTTTTAAAGTGGATTTAATGGCGATATTTTTCTTGCTATTAATGTTGAGGTTTGTAAACAAAATAACTGGAGATAAAAATACTATTCTGGACATGGCAACTCTATTTGGTTTAGCTGCAGCATTATCTTACAGTAGAGAGACAAGTGTTTATCTTTTATTATTACTGATAGGAACATTTTTTAATGTTAGGAATACAAATGATAAAAAAATTAATATAATGTTTCTATTATTTACTGCAGTTATATTTGTAGGACAGTTTTTTGTCATTGGAGTATATGGTTTGTCAAAATTTGTATTTGCTAAAGGTTGGATAATGAGCCTTTATTTAGTAAGTTTGGCTTCTTATTTGGTATATGTTTTAATCGACAGAGAGAAAAGTACTCTTGGTGACAATGCTGAAATAGTGGAAGCACAAAAGATATTGAATGCGCAGTTGTATTTTGCCATTGCCATAAGTCTTCTAATGTTTTTTTCAAAGGTTCCAAGCGGAAATGTAATAGTATATCTGTCTAGTATGTTGGGCTATCTTATTTATGGAATCATGATAAGTTTTATTTTTCCATTGTTACCAAATAAATAGAAATGGGTAACTATTATTGGATAAGCACCAAAGACTGGAGGAAAATATGATAACTAACTGGCTTTTAAATCTAACACTTAAGGATGACCACGATTACCAGAATCCTGTAACCCGAAGAAGAATCGGTTACCTGGCGGGAATAGTGGGAGTAGTGATGAACCTTATATTGACAATAATAAAGCTCACAATAGGAATAATGATCTCATCCATAGGTGTAATTGCCGATGGAGTAAATAATATGGCTGATTCTGCTTCCTCCGTTGTTACCCTTTTAGGATTTAAGATATCGGGGATTCCTGCAGACAAGGAGCACCCTTACGGACATGGAAGGGTAGAGTATATCTCTGCTTTGATAGTAGCCTTTATGGTTATATTGGTGGGGATTCAGTTTATCAAATCTTCAGTGGGAAGAATTATGGAGCCGAAGGCAGTAGAATTTGAAATAGTATCATTTGTTATTTTGACAGTATCCATCTTCTTCAAAGTATGGCTTGGTTTCTTTAATAAGAATCTTGGGGAAAAAATAAACTCCCAGGGGCTTAAAGCAACTGCTGCAGATGCAATGGGTGATGCTCTTATAACCTCTGTAGTTGTAATATCAATAGTGGTAGGACAGTTTACTGACCTGCCCGTAGATGGACTGATTGGAGTGCTGGTTTCTCTATTCATAATCTATGCAGGCTACAATCTGGTAAAGGATACTGTGAGCCCACTGATTGGAGAAGCGCCCTCAGAAGAATTGATACAATCAATATACAATGATATCATGGAGTACAAATACATCACAGGCGCACATGACCTTGTCATTCACACCTACGGACCTGGCAGGACCATGGGAACCATGGATGTTGAATTCCCGGCAACGATTGATGTTGTATCAATACATGATGTAATTGATCAGGCGGAAAGAGATCTCAGTGATAAATATAATATGAGCCTTGTAATACATATGGATCCCCTTGGACCTGAAAGCATTGAAAGGTATGAGTTGAGGAAAAGGGTGAAATTGATTATAAAGTCTGATGAAAGAGTCCAGTCCATGCATGATTTTAATATTCTCCAGGAAAAGGATGAAAGGGTCGTGGAGTTTCATGTAGTCGTAAACGGAGAAAAACTCTCTGACAAGGATTGCCAGGAGCTGAAGATGGAGCTTGAGAAGATGGTAGAAGATGAGATAGAAGAGTTCAGATGCAGAATAATACTGGACATTGATTTTAATGGGGAGAGGGATTATGAAGTATAATAAGCAGCTTGATATGATAGAAAGCTACATCCGAAGCGGAGAAAAAAGAATAGAGGACTTTAAGGTAGGAGTTGAGATGGAGCATTTTGCAATCTGGAAAGATTCCCTTAGAACAGTGTCCTACTACGGAGAGAACGGGATCCAGGAGATTCTACTTGAGATGCTCCCAAATGGGTGGAAAGGCTCATATGAAGACGATTATCTCCTTGGTCTAAGAAAGGATAATATTGCTATTACCCTGGAGCCCGGGAGCCAGCTGGAGGTCAGCATAGATTCCGCCAGGACAATAGAGGAGCTTGAAAAGGGATACCTATTTTTTCTGAATGAGATATATCCTTTGCTGGAAAAAAGAGGGCAGGCTCTTGTGACCTTGGGGTACCATCCTGTAACCAGGATTGATGAAATTAAACTTCTTCCAAAAAAAAGGTATGACCTTATGTTTAATTATTTTAAAAACAAAGGGTCCCATGCCCACAATATGATGAAGGGAACGGGAGCCTTTCAAGTTGCCATAGATTATAGCGATGAAGATGATTACCGGAAAAAATACACTACATTGAATGCCTTGGCACCGGTATTCTATGCAGTATTTGAAAATGCGCTATTTTTTGAAGGAAAACCCTGCAAGACACACAATCTTAGGGCATATGTGTGGATGAACTGTGACAATGACAGAGCTGGAACTGTTGAGGGAGCATTGGAAAAAGACTTTTCATATAGAGACTATGGAGTGTATATCATTGAGAGACCTCCTATTTTCACAGTGAAAAACGGTGAAATAATACCAACAGGGGACAAGAGGGTCAAGGATATCCTGGATCCGGATGTTACTGAGAAAGAAGAGCTTGAACATTTGCTTTCAATGTTTTTTCCGGATGTGAGAACCAAAAAGTATATTGAAATAAGGATGATGGATTCAATCCCTTATCCTCTTAACTTTGCTGCAGTTGCATTGATCAAGGGACTTTTCTACGATGAAAACAATCTTCAGTATTTAAATGATGCTACAAGGGATATTACCATGGACCAGGTCTACCGGACCAAGGTAGATATGCTGGAAAAGGGGCTGCATGCAACACTTAACAGTAGAACTCTTCTGGAGTGGGGAAAATGGTTGCTGGAGTTGGCAAAAGAAGGTCTTAACACAGACGAGAAGGAATATTTATTGCCACTGGCAAATCTCCTTGAAGAAGATAAAAACCCGTATATCCACACCAGGGAAAAGTACGAAAAGGGAGACAGACTCCATGCTATAGATTGGGCTATATACAGGGGGTGATAGTATGACAGGAGAAGAATATCAAAAGGAATATCTCCAAATAGTGCTGAACAACCAAAAAAGGTATGAGAAGGACTATTACAAAACCGTTGAAAGGGTAGCAAATTCAACAGCCATCTACAAAGGCAAGCCTGTTCCATTCCTCTATAATCCAATGTTCTTTTCCAGACAGGAGGAGGAGAACTTTAAATGGATTGGCAGGATGATGATGGAAATCGGAGATGCTATAACAGACAGATACATTAAGGATAAGGAGTTTCGTAAAAAGTTCGGTTTCCCGGAGTTCATCCAGAAGATGATTCTCAAGGAGAACAAGTACAATGTTCACGTTCCAATAGGAAGATTTGATCTTTTCTATAGAAACAGAGAGGAGTTCAAGTTCTGTGAGCTCAATACAGATGGATCATCTGCCATGAATGAGGACAATACCTTGGGGAAGATATTGCTTCGTTCAAGGGCTCTTGAGGATTTTTCCAGAATCCACAATCTCAGGAATCCAGAGCTTGTCCACAGTTGGGTAGAGGAGAGCTTAAAGCTCTACAATGAATGGGATAAAAGTGGCAAAAAGCCCAATGTTGCAATTGTTGATTTTGCTGAAAGCGGTACATCAGCAGAATTTAAACTTTTCAAGAAATCCTATGAGATGGCGGGGTACAATTGCATTATCGCCGATCCCAGGGAACTGATCTACAGGGATGGAAGCCTGTATCACAAGGATTACAGGATTGACCTTGTTTATAGAAGAATTGTTACATTTGAGCTTATAGAGAAGTACAAGCAGGTGCCGGATTTTGTAAATGCCTACATGGATGATGCAGTATGTGTAGTTGGAAGCATACGGTCACAGGTGATTCACAATAAGATTTTTTTCAAAATACTCCATGACGAGGACACACTCCAGGTGGTGACTGAGGAACAAAGAGATTTTGTAAGACGACATATTCCTTTTACAGGATTGTTTGAGGGAGAGGAGGAAATTTTCAATAAGGTTCTCAAGAACAAGGACCAGTATATTATGAAGCCAATGGATATGAATGCTTCCCAGGGAGTATTTGCAGGACGAGACCTGAGCCAGGAAGAGTGGAAGGAGAAACTGCGGAAAGTCTTCAATACAGACTATATATACCAGGAGTATGTCAATCCCTATGAAAGAGACTACCTAGTATTTGAAAACGGACAGTTCAAGACTGAAAGCCTGGGAGCAATTATTGGGATATTTATGTACAACAGAGAATACAGAGGTTTGTATACAAGACTGGGAGCCAACAGTATAATATCAGGGATAACAGAGTATTACAGCGTACCCAATATAATAGTGGAAACGTAGAAATGACCGGGCAAAGCCCGGTCATTTCTACAGTGTTAGACTATACAATCAATGATTGTGTTCCTCACACAGGGAACCAGTGGACTGGAGAGTTTTATCCACATAGCTCTCTGCTACCTTTTCAATAGGTCCCGAGGCGCCACAAACTACCTTGATACCATTATTATTGAACAGATCAGCAGCACTTTGTCCCATTCCTCCTGCAATAATCATCTCTACTCCTTTTTCGTGAAGATAATTTGGAAGAAAACCTGGCTTGTGCCCGGGATTCATTATTGTTTCCCAGCCTGTTATAGACTTACCGTCTGTGGTAAAGCACTCAAAAGCCTCACAATGTCCGAAATGCTGTGCTACCTTTTTTTTATCTGATGCAATAGCTATCTTCATATTTCGTCCTCCTCTATATTCAGTAATCTCAATACCCCTGTTAATATATTTTCTATGGCATCCCTTGCGGGGCCTTCTTTGTCAATTAATGTCTTTCCCTGGTTCAACAGGCTTACTGCATCCTTGTCAAATGGAATTTTGCCAAGGACAGGAATATCCCTTGCTTTGCAGTAGTCTTCAATTTTTTTGCAGTTCTTTTCATGGAGGTCATACTTGTTTATGCAAACTGCAATCTTTGCTGGAAAACCTCTTGATGTCTGAATTATTCGTTCCATATCACTGAAGCCTGAAAGGGTTGGTTCTGTAACCAGAACCACTAAATCAACTCCACTTATGGATGCGATGACAGGGCACCCTATACCAGGAGAACCGTCAATTATTGCCAGAGGAGCCTTGTCCTTCCAGCCTTGAAGTGATTTTTTCACCTCAGTTACAAGAAGCCCGGAGTTTCCACTTCCCATACACAGCTCAGCAGTTGAGAAGATATGGTCGTTTTCAAATAATCTGAGCTTTCCAGTTACCCGTGGGATCATTTCTATGGCATCAGCTGGACAGACCAGCTGACATACAGCACATCCTTCACACGCAAACTTATCAACCTTGTATATATCCGTAACCTCAATGGCGTCGAATCTGCATTTCTGTCTGCACAAATCACAGGAGATGCATTTATCACTGTCTATTTTTGCCACTGGTAGTCCATAGAAATCAGATTTCTTTGGATCAGTTATCTCTTCAATAGCCAGATGAAGATTCGGAGCATCAACGTCACAATCAGCATAGGCCTTAGCTCCTGATAACTTGATCATGGAGCTTGATAGAGTGGTCTTTCCTGTTCCACCTTTTCCGCTAAGTACCAATACCTGCTTCATTCAGCCACCTCCTCTTTAATTTTATTGAGAAGGTCAGTAAAAATTTCTTTGTACTTGTTGCTATGTTCCACAGCCAGATTTCCCTCAGCGTTATACAAGCCCAATTCATCACTCCATGGAATGTCCAGGAGTATTTGCAAACCGTGTTCTTTGCAGTAATCCTCTGAAGGATTTTCGTCCCCCAGAGTCTTGTTAAGTACAACTCCTATAGGCTTGTCAAATAAATTTACAAGCTCGTGAACCATCCTGAGATTGTGGGAACCGAATATGGAGGGCTCAGCTACAATCAAACAATAGTCGGCATCCTTTATTGAATCCATGACTACACAGGAGCTTCCTGGTGGACAGTCTATTATAACAGAATCCTTTGGAGCAACATTTTCCATTAGTTTGTTTATTATTGCCGTTCCTGATTCTTCGCCTGTTTTTAAAATTCCAGTATACAGAGTTGTATCCTTGTAGAAACGTCTCTCTATTTTCCCAATTTCCCTTGGGATTTCACTGATTGCATTCTGTGGGCAGATGATTTCACAACCTCCACAGGAATGGCATATTTTGTCAAATACCAGGACCTTATTGCCGGTATAAGCGAGAGCATTGAACATGCAGAAATCTACACATTTTTTACAACCATCGCAAAGCTCGTTATCAATTTTAGGTATGGGAAGAGCCACGGGAGTGGTCAATTCCACCGGACCTTTTAGAAACAGATGGCCGTTTGGTTCTTCCACATCACAATCCAGATACACTGAATCCTTAATAACTCTGGATAGATTTGTGGAAACAAAGGTCTTTCCCGTGCCCCCCTTACCACTTAATACTGCTATTTTCAACTTTAGCGCTTGTGAAAACCTTCATGAATATTCATAAGCTGCTCCAGCTTGCCATCCTTTAGCAGGAGCACATTATCCATAAGGCTGCCTTCTTTTGATTGATAAAGCTTTGTATCTGTAGTCTGAAGTACCGTGGATGCATTTTCTCCCAATTGAGGAGATATAACAGCATCAACCTTTTGGTCAACCAGAATCTGTGCAGCCTTTACACCTGCTCCGCCCTGTGCATTTGCAGCTGTATTCTGGACAAAAAATCCCACTTCTTTTTGGTCATCGTAGATAAAGTAGTATGGTGCTCTACCAAATGAGCCACTTACTGGTCCATTCATATCTTCAATATCTGCAGGTATACCTATTATCATCCTTTAACCTCCTACTCTTTATCCAGTTTTGAAAGGGTATCTTTTATGGCTTCCAGTTGTTCTTCAAGATAAGCCTTTTCATCTTCCAAAAGGTCTTTTTCTGGTATATCGGGTCCATCGTAATAATCCGGCCCGAATACGGGGCCTCTGCGAAAACCCATTCCTCTACCATAACCCATTCCTCTTCCGAAGCCTCTTGCAAAACCTCTTCCATAGCCTCTTCCATAGCCCATAGCTCCATAAGCTCTTTGTGCACAATAACCCATTCCTCTTCCTGTTAAGGGACCAGCGCCCATTGGTCCAGTCATATCATATCTAGGCATAATAAATCCTCCTTTTTTAATTGATAATCATTATCTACTTCTACTTTAATTATACTCCTTAAAGGGCATATGTCAACAATAAATCCAAAGGATCTTCCTGTATGGAATATAGTTGGAATCTTTGCTGTATTGTAGTATACTGAAATTGACAAAATATAAGACAAAAAGGAATCCTCCACTGTAAATATCTCTGGGGGTTTATTATTTGATATGGAAAAGATGGGGTGAAGCAATGAAGGCAATGATTGTTGGAGCGGGAAAGCTGGGTGCCAAGCTGGCTGAGTTTTTTGTTGCTGAGAATATAGATGTAACAGTTATGGATAGCAACACAAAGGTTCTCGAAAGATTGAACGAGCATCTGGATGTGCTGACTGTTGTTGCAAACGGAATCGATATCAAGATGATGAGGGAGCTTAATATCGAGGAGTACGATCTTCTGGTTGGGACAACAGAAAACGACGAAACAAATACCTTGATTTGTACACTGGCAAAGAAGCTGGGTTGTGCCCAGACCATTGCTAGAATAAGAAATCCT
Organism: Bacillota bacterium; assembly: GCA_051744365.1. GTDB lineage: Bacteria > Bacillota > Clostridia > Tissierellales > Tissierellaceae > Gudongella. The sequence goes on along the minus strand of JBNJCX010000003.1, from coordinate 66,502 downwards.
GAATATATGCAACAGATTGACTTTATAAAGGCTGAGCTTGGGATAGACCATATTGTAAACCCAGACCTTGCAACAGCCATAGCCATGGAGAAATACCTTATGAAAAGCTATAGCTTCTACACCGATGAATTTGCCAGCGGAAAGGTGCAGATGGTAGATTTCAATGTAGGGCTCAACCAGGAGTTTGTCGGGAAGAGGATTATGGATCTTAGGGGACTTGATGCTCTTTTGATTACTGCAATCTCAAGGGAAGGGTTCCTGCTTATTCCAAATGGATCCACTGAAATTCTCAAGGGAGATATTATCCATGTAATCGGGAAAGCCAATGAAGTAGAGAAGTTGAGCAAAAAACTGGGAGAGGATTACAAGACAAAGATGATAAGCTCTGCCATGATTCTTGGTGGTGGAAACGTAGGTTACTATCTTGCCCAGAGACTTGAAAGGAATAAGATACAGGTTACACTGGTGGAGCAGGACAAGAAAAGATGTCAGGATCTTTCTGAGCTTCTTGACAACGTACTTATAATCCACGGAGACGGTACTGATATTCATCTTCTTGAGGAGGAGAACCTCTCCGGTATGGATGCATTTATTGGAGTTACAGGCTTTGATGAGGAAAACCTGCTTATGGCCCTTATGGCAAAGCAGTCTGGTGTAAGGAAGACCATTGCCAAGATAAGCAGGTCAAATTATATAAAGATTATTGACAGGCTGAATATTGATGCTGCAATAAATCCTGTTTATATAACAGCAAGCAGTATATTGAAGTATATCAGAGGAGGTAAGGTTGTTTCTGTATCATTGCTCCTTGGAGCCAATGCGGAGGTTACAGAAATAATAATCGACAAAGACCTTCCTGTTGTAGGCAAGAAGCTGATGGATCTTTTCATGCCAAAGGGAATGATAATCGGAGCCATAGTAAGGGACAACGATGTAATCATTCCTAAGGGAAATACTGAGCTTATGGCCAACGACAGAATAGTGGTATTCTGTTTATCTGAAAATCTTTCTGGTCTGAAAATGTTCTTCAGACCGAAAAAGGGAGGTCTGTTGGGTGAATTATGGAATCGTAACAAGAGTGCTAGGAAGCCTGTTGATAGTTGAGGCTGCCCTAATGCTCCCATCATATCTCATAGCATTGTCACATCAGGGACCGGATAGAATTCCTTTTCTGATTACGATTCTTATGACAGTCTTGATCGGAGGGTTGATGACCAGATGGAAAAAGGGCGCATCTTCAATTGGAGCCAAGGAAGGTCTTGCAATTGTTTCCCTTGGATGGTTAACCGCTTCAATCATGGGGGCCTTGCCATTGCATCTGACTGGAGTAACAAATAATTATATTGACGCTTTTTTTGAAATAGTCTCCGGTTTTACTACAACAGGAGCAACAATCCTGACAGAAATTGAGGGGTTGCCTGAAGGAATATTGTTCTGGAGATCATTTACCCACTGGATAGGTGGAATGGGTATTCTTGTGTTTACCCTTGCCCTGATGCCGGCACTTGGTATAGGAGGCTTCCACATATTCAAGGCTGAATCTCCGGGACCGGTGGCTGGGAAAATTGCACCTAGATTAAGGGACACAGCAAAGATACTTTATATAACATATGTAACAATAACTCTTGCTGAGGTCATTCTGCTATATATCGGGGGGATGGGATTATATGAAGCATTCATTCATACCTTCGGAACTGTTGGTACTGGTGGATTCTCCAACAGGAATGGAAGTATAGGTGATTTTGACAGCACATATATACACCTTGTAATATCTTTCTTTATGATAGCATCAGGGGTCAATTTCTCCCTGTATTATTTATTTTTCAGAGGGAAGTCAACTGAACTTTTCAAGGATCAGGAATTCAGATTATACATTAAGATCATTGCAATCGCAACAATAGCAATAGCAATAGATCTTTGGCTGGTCAGCTACCACAGCATTGGATACTCCCTGAGGGATGCCTTCTTCCAGGTGGCGTCAATAATTACCACTACAGGCTATTCCACTGCAGATTTTGATCTTTGGCCTACCTTCAGCAAGGGAATCCTCTTGATTCTGATGTTCATAGGAGCAAGTGCAGGCTCAACAGGTGGAGGAATAAAAGTAATAAGGATTCTCATCATGATGAAGCTGGTAAAAAGAGAAGTCGGTAAGCTATATCACCCTAGGGCGATGATGCCTGTGAAGGTCAACAACAAGGTAATTCCAAGTGAAACCGTTGCAAGGGTAAACAGCTTTTTAGCATTATATCTACTATTGTTTCTGTTTTCAACTTTACTGGTAACATTGGAGCAGGTTGATCTCTTAACTGCAGGTAGTGCTGTTGCTGCTACTTTAGGTAATATCGGTCCCGGCCTTGAGCTGGTTGGCCCTGTTCAGAACTATGCGTTTTTTTCACTGCCTACAAAGTTGTGGCTGTCGTTTTTGATGTTGCTTGGTAGATTGGAGTTATTTACAATAATTGCTCTTATAGCACCAAAGAACTGGAGGATAGACGTTTAATCGAACAAACGTTTGATTAAATCCCAAAAACATGATATAATCACCTCAAGAAAACTATTCTTGAGGTGCATTTTTATGACTAATTTGGAAACACTGTCGAAATTGAAAATACTTTCAGATGCTGCCAAATACGACGTTTCCTGTTCTTCCAGCGGAAGCGGGAGGGCCAACAAAAAGGGAGGCCTGGGCAATGCTAGCGAGGGAGGAATTTGTCATTCCTGGACTGATGATGGAAGGTGCATATCCCTTCTTAAAATTCTTATGTCAAATTACTGCATCTATGACTGTGCCTACTGCGTAAACAGAGTCTCAAATGACCTCCCAAGAGCTACCTTTACTCCGGATGAGATTGTTGATATTACCATAAACTTTTACAAGAGAAACTATATTGAAGGGCTGTTTTTGAGCTCTGCAGTTGTTAAATCTCCAAATCATACAATGGAAAGATTTTTAGAGATTGTAAGAAGGCTAAGGGAGGAAGAGAACTTTAATGGGTACATACACCTCAAGGCAATACCTGGAGCCGACAGGGAAATTTTGGACAAGGTGGCAGTATATGTGGACAGACTCAGTGTAAACATTGAACTTCCAACAGATGAAGGGTTGAAGCTTCTGGCTCCCCAGAAAAAGAGAAAGGACATACTCCTTCCTATGACTCAGATAAATGAAGGAATAACAAGGTATCGTGAGGAGAGGAAGACATTCAGACATATTCCAAAATACGTGCCGGCAGGTCAAACTACCCAGCTTATTGTTGGCGCCACAAAGGATTCCGACTACAAGATACTTAATCTTTCCGAGAATCTGTACAGCGGCTATGGATTGAAAAGGGTTTATTATTCTGCGTTTATTCCAGTTTCTACAAACCCGTTGTTGCCTCAGATAAAGGCGCCGCCACTATTAAGGGAAAACAGGCTTTACCAGGCTGATTGGCTCCTGAGGTTCTATGGTTTTCAGGCAAGGGAGCTCCTAAGTGAAGACAGACCTGATTTTGATCTGCTGCTTGATCCCAAATGTGATTGGGCGTTGAGAAATATACATCAATTTCCAATTGAGATAAACAAGGCTGATTACGATCTCCTTCTAAGAGTTCCGGGAATCGGGGTAAAGTCAGCCAGGAAAATCATAAGCAGCAGAAGGTTTGCAAAGGTGCGATACGAAGACCTTAAAAAGATGGGAGTAGCGCTAAAGAGAGCAAAGCATTTCATCACAATTGATGGAAGGCATTATGGTATCGCTACAATGGACCAGGGCAGAATCAGAAATTCCATCATAGGGGGGAGCCCTGAAGGAATAGAGCAATTGTCAATATTTGATGTTGCTGGAGGTGGACTGGTTGGTACAGAAATTAGCTTATCTATATGACGGGTCCTTTGAAGGACTTCTGACATCCATATACTATGCATACTACGACAAGGATAGACCTGTGGCCATTCTTCCCACTTGGGAGGAAGGGTCAAATTTTTTATACAGCTACAAAAAGATTGATACTGATAAAGAAAAATGGGAAAAAGTATACCATGCAATAGAAGAAAAGATTTCCCTAAGAGCTTTGAAAAGAATCTTCAACGTTTTTCTTTCGGAAAATGCCGATAGTGGTATAATAATCTTAAGATACATTGAGGTTGCATTCAAAGTCGGAGGGAAAATTGACGACTACCAAACAAATCCCGCAGTAAGGGACCTGGAGGAAATCTACCATAAGGTAAGGGTTGAAGCTCATAGATTTTTGGGTATTTCAAGATTCAAGAGGCTTCAAAACGGAATATTCTATTGCCAGATTGAGCCTGACCACAATGTAGTTGCTCTTCTGGCACCACATTTTGTTTCAAGGGTACCGGCAGAAAGATGGATAATACATGATATAAGCAGAGGACTTGCCGTATTCTACGATACACGTGAATGGACCTTAAGGTCTATCCATAGCCCTGATGAAATAGTCCTTAATGAAGATGAAGAAGGATATCAGGACATGTGGAGGGAATACTACAGAAGCGCAACAATACATGGAAGAAGAAACATAAGGCAGAAGAAGGCATATATGCCTGTGAGATATTGGAAAAATCTCATTGAGAAGGGGGATTAGATTATGGATTTAACAAGACCTGCATGGCTGGAGATTGATCTTGATAGTCTCCACTTCAACTACAATGAAATCAGAAAGCTGGTAAGGGATACTGCTGATATAATGGGAGTTGTTAAGGCTGATGCCTATGGACATGGAGCAGTTCCAATCGTACGGGAGCTGATGGATCTTGGAGTAAAGAGATTTGGTGTCGCTCACCTTTCCGAGGCTCTTCATATAAAAAACCATTCACCACATGCCCAGGTCCTGGTAATGGGATATACACCTGAGTATTTGGCTGAAACTGCCATTGAAAAGGGAGTCAGGCTCACTGTGTATCTGGAGGAGCAGGCAGAGTTTTTCGCAAAGGTTGCCAAAAAAATGGACAAGGATGCTATGATACACATAAAGGTGGAAACAGGCATGAACCGATTGGGGTTTGACCCGGATGAGAAATCCCTGGAGGCAGTGGAGAGGATTAGCAAAATGGATAATATTATTATCGAAGGGCTGTTCACCCATTTTCCAGCTGCCGATGACGACCATGATTATACTAGGGGATCAATGGATAAATTCAGGACATTTTGCAGGATGCTCCATGAAAAGGGTATCAATATACCTATTAAGCATGTAAGTAACAGTGCTGCGATTATGAATTTCCCGCAATTCGCATTGGATATGGTAAGAGCAGGAATTATACTGTACGGAATTTATCCTTATCCTGAGGCAGAAAGAGAAACCCTGCCACTTAAGCCTTGCATCAGTCTAAAGGCTCAGGTTTCACACGTCAAGGAATTGAAGAAAGGTCAAAAGGTGAGCTATGGGCTAACCTACGAAGCGAAGTCAGATATCCAGATGGCAACCGTTCCTATCGGCTATGCAGATGGCTGGAGCAGGGAACTGAGCAACAAAGGATTCGTTCTGGTACAGGGAAACAAGGTTCCCATCATCGGGAAAATATGCATGGACCAGATGATGGTTGATGTCACAGGGATAAATGTAAAACGAGGTGATGAGGTTGTTCTGATGGGAAGTCAGGGAGGATCATCCATTACAATTGAGGAAGTCGCTGATATGATCGGACAGATTCCGGCAGCGGTTCTGTGTATGCTGACCAAAAGATTGCCTAGAGTTTACGTGAAGGACAGAAGAGTACCTGAAGTAGTTGACTATTTGCTCCAAATATGAGAGGTGAAATATGAAAAAAGTATTTATCAACAGTTGGCAGGAGCTCCTGGAAGATGAAATGGAGAAGCCCTATTATCAGCAGTTGCGTGAATTCCTTATTGAAGAGTACAGTAACAAGACAATATATCCTGATAAGCATAGCATATTCAATGCATTAAATTATACAGATTACAGTGATGTGAAGGCTGTAATTCTGGGGCAGGATCCTTATCATGGTACGGGGCAGGCTCATGGACTGAGCTTCAGTGTGAAGCCTGGGATAAAACCTCCGCCTTCACTTGTGAACATATACAAGGAGCTGAAGGAAGATCTGGGATATGATATGCCTGCCCACGGATATCTTGAAAAATGGGCAAAACAAGGAGTTCTTCTTATCAATGCCGTCTTGACAGTTAGAGGTGGCCAGGCCAATTCACATAAAAACAAGGGCTGGGAGAGCTTTACTGACAGAATAATACAGCTTCTGAATGAAAGGGATGAGCCCATGGTATTTATTCTTTGGGGAAGTCAGGCCATACGGAAAGAAGCTATGATCGATGCGGAAAAACACTTCATAATTAAGTCACCACATCCAAGCCCGTTGTCAGCATACAGGGGGTTCTTCGGCTCAAGACCATTTTCCAGAACCAACGATTTTCTCCTTTCAAAGGGAATTGAACCTATTGACTGGAAGCTTGAAAAAACCATCCGAACCCTGCAATAATTGACGTTTAACAAATCACAGGAGGAGCAATAATGAAATTCATTAATGTTATGCAAGAGAATATCTCAATAGGAGAAATACCGGCAGTAATTCTCAAACCCGTTGAGGAGATGGATAGATATCCAACAGTAGTATTTTACCATGGTTGGAGCTCAAGGAAGGAATACCAGGAATTCAGGGGAGCCGTGCTGGCTAGCCTCGGTTATCAGGTGATTATCCCCGATGCAATCCATCATGGGGAAAGAGGAACCCTTGATTACAATGCAGAGGGAAACTCAGGGTTTTTCTGGGAGGTGGTTTTGAGCAATCTGAAGGAATGGAAGCAGATAAGAGACTATGCTGTAGAAGAATTAAAGGCTGACCCTGAAAGAATTGCAGTAACAGGACATTCAATGGGAGGATTTACAGCGGCGGGAATTTTTGCTGAAAATCAGGATATAAAGACAGGTGTAATATTAAATGGATCCTTTAACTGGCTGGAAAGCAACGAGGAATTCAAGAGAAGACTCAATGTCCACAAGACGAATGAATACAAAAAGCTTAGGCAGGAAATAGAAGAAAAAAACCCAGCCGGGAAGATGGATGCTCTAATTGACAGGGAGATTCTGATACTGCATGGAGAAGCGGATTCAATGGTGGAGATCAGACCTCAGAGGGAATTTTACGAAAAACTAATGAGTTTATACAACAGGCAGGAGAATTTAAGGATGATATCCTACCCCAAGCTGGATCACTTTATGACAATCAACATGCTGGAGGAGATGGGTAGATGGTTTGGTGAAAGGCTTATGGAGGGATAAAATGAGAAGACCACTGATTGGGATTACATGTACCCAGGCAAATATAAAAGGCAAGAAGGTTAACACCTTGAATGACTTCTACTTTCAGGCTGTAATAAGAGCAGGAGGAGTTCCGCTTATAATACCTTCAACAACCAATGAAGAGGCCATAGCTGATTATTCAAAAATTCTAGATGGGGTTATTTTTACAGGTGGACATGATGTGTGGCCACTTAGATTTGGTGAGGAACCAATCAAGCAGGTTGTAGAAATTACCCATGAAAGGGATGAATTGGAACTTAAGCTATTTCAAAATGCTTACAATGAAGGTATTCCAATACTCGGAATTTGCAGAGGGTTACAGGTCATAAACATCGCAATGGGAGGCACTCTTTACCAGGATATATACAGCCAGGTTGAGAACGTGAGAGGGCACACCTTTGGCTACAATCCAGAGGAGTTCTACCACTCAATCGATATTGATGAGGGCACAATAATGCGGGAAATATATGGAAAAGAAATCATTAATGTCAATTCCGAGCATCACCAGGCGGTAAAGGCCCTGGGTAAGGATCTTAAGATTACATCCAGAGCCAAGGATGGAATCGTTGAATCCGTGGAATCAACTGGTGAGGGGTTTATTCTGGCAGTTCAGTATCATCCGGAAGCTCTGGCTGAGAAATACGATAGCCACCAGGAGCTTTTCAATTATTTCATTGAAAGGTGCATAAGGGATTAGCCATAAGCTATATCCTAGAAAATAAGGAATTCAGTTATAAGGTTTATAATAGCAATAAACGGCAGCCCCAGATTAGAGGCTGCTTTTTCGTTTTGTTGGAAAATAGGTGCAATCCAATAATGCCTCAAACAAGCGCAAAAAACAAAAAGAACCGTCCCCGATGTTTTGTTTGCGTTAATTTAGCCTTTATGTTAGGTAGAGCTAGATTAGGGTAATATAATATATAGTTGATTAAGGGCATTATCTGATTTTTTTGAAAGGCTCAGATATTAATTCGAAGATAATGGAGGAGTGTTATTTATGATCCAATGGATAAGTCAATACGGACCTGTACAACAGGCCTTGATAGCAACACTTTTCACATGGGGGGTCACCGCTTTGGGTGCATCTCTTGTATTTTTTTTCAAAACCATTAATAAAAACGTACTAAACGGCATGCTGGGTTTTGCAGCTGGAGTTATGATTGCAGCGAGTTTTTGGTCTTTGCTTGCCCCAGGAATTGATTTGGCTGAGGAATTGGGTCAAGTGCCATATGTAACTGTAACGAGTGGATTTTTATTAGGTGGTGGATTTCTCTATCTTATTGACAAATTACTTCCTCATTTACACTTAGGGCTTGATACTTCTGAGGCAGAAGGGATTAAGACAACCTGGCAGAGGAGTGTCCTGCTGGTACTAGCCATTACGCTCCATAACATACCTGAAGGGCTTGCTGTTGGAGTAGCTTTTGGTGCAGTTGCTGCAGGTGTAGGGACAGCTGCAACTCTAGCAGGGGCGGTCGCATTGGCAATAGGTATAGGTCTACAAAATTTTCCAGAGGGAGCAGCGGTATCCATACCATTGAGACGTGAAGGTCTCAGTAGAACAAAGGCATTCCTGTATGGACAATCCTCAGGAATTGTAGAACCAATTGCCGGTGTCCTCGGCGCTTATGCCGTCATAAAAATTCAGCCGATTCTACCATACGCACTTGCTTTTGCTGCAGGTGCCATGATTTATGTTGTAGTTGAGGAGCTTATTCCCGAGGCCCAAAGAGAAGTTGGGGGCTCGAAAACCGATATTGCTACAATAGGTGCAATGTTGGGTTTTGCAGTTATGATGGTACTTGATGTAGCATTGGGATAGAGAAAGGGAGCTGACGAGGATGTTCGATTCCCTGGAAGATTTGGGTGAATCTTTGAAGCGGCGGGGACGGTCCTTTTTGCTTCAAACCAGCTAGACCAACTCCTTAAGAACAAGAATCACAAAGACAATATTCATGCAATCAATGGTAGCCCCAACTGATAGGTTGTTTTTTTGTGGGAAGAATGCATTCAAAAAACAAAAAGAACCGTCCCAAATGTTTTGCAAAAGAAACCCCTTGAATTCAAGGGGTTTTAGTGTTTTTTATAAAAATCACAATGCCAATAATAGAAAAAAATCAATATCATGAAATTGTTTCAAATAAGAGTTAGAAATAATGCTGCAATCTCTGGATCGAATTGACTACCTGAATTATTGGCAATCTCAGCTATGGCATCTTCCTTACTCAAGGCCTTTTTGTATGTTCGGTCATGGGTCATGGCATCGTAGGAATCTACAATCGAAATCACACGAGAAAGCAATGGTATGTTTTCACCACTTAAGCCTTGAGGGTAACCCTTTCCATCCCAGCGCTCGTGATGGCATAAAATATACTCAGCTATTGGTCTGAGTTCCGATGAAGCCATCGCAATTCTATATCCTATTGCGGGGTGTTTTTTCATTTCCATCCATTCATCTTCCGTTAGTTTATCAGGTTTTACAAGAATACTATTGTCAATGCTTATTTTACCGATATCATGTAATGATGATAATAAAGAAAGATCATTAAGGTCATCTTTGCTCAAATTCATTGCTTTACCCAGTTTTATTGACATCTGAGTCATTCTTGAAGCATGTTCTTCTGTTTCATGACTTCTCTCATATAGGGATACTCGTAGTGTTTTTAGCAAAGTGCTGTGAAAGCTTTCACGTTCAAGAAGCTTGCTTCGGTACATGTAGTCCTCTGCCAATTTACTAATGTAAGAAAATGACTCTGAGATTTCTGTTTTAGTGGCGAACCCCAGGGAAATACTTATCTTTATTGGTATATCCAATAAATCGACGTTGAATGATTGGGATGCTATTTGGAGGCTATTTACAATCTCCTGAGCTTCATTAGAGTTTGTCCTCGGCAACAATATAGAAAATTCATCACCACCAACACGTGCCAATATGTCTTCGCTTCTCAAGTATGTGCTGAGTAGTTTCGTGGTTTCAACAAGGATTTTGTCACCAGAAGCATGACCCAGCGTATCATTTGTGAATTTAAGCCCATTGACATCAGAAATAATCAGAGAAAAGGGAAGGTTTTCTTCTGTGTCCAGTCTCTTGAGTTCTTCTTCGTAAAATGCCCTGTTATATACTCCAGTTAATGAATCATGGTAACTTAAATATTCAACTCTGGCTTCTTTTTCTTTCCGGTCTGAAATATCAAGACAAAAAGCTATAAAACAGTTGTCAATAATCTTTGTAGCGCGAAGGCTTATCCAATATTCTTGATTATCCTTATTCCTAACTTCATATTCCCCATCTATAAAGCTCTTGCTCGAAAGCTCATGAAACTCTGAAAGTCCTTTATCAAGATGGGCTGGCGTCAAAAAATCAGTTAGGGATAATTCTAAAATTTCTTCTCTTGTACGGGCCATTAGTTGGCATGCCATTGCATTTGCGTCAACAAATTTGCCCAAAGCATCAATCACAAAAATTCCAATAGGGGCCTTTTCGATGTATGCTTTAAGGATTTCTTCGCTTTCTCGCAGTTCCATTTCGAGCCTTTTTCGTTCGATAATCTCGTTTTTTAGGTCGAGTGTGCGGCGCTCGACCAAGGTTTCAAGCTGTTCATTTCTAGCATTTAGGAGAACCTTTCTTTCTTTTATTTTCGACATTGCCATTAATTGTGTTATTAGTATCGCATCATCTATAGGCTTTAGTAGGAAAGCATCTGCTCCAGCCTCTATAGCTTTATTTCGGAATTTGCGATCTGCTTCCAGATCTGTGGCAAATAGTATTGGAGTCAAATGTAAGGCTTTATCCTTTTTAAGAATACGGCTTATTTCTAAACTATCTGCATTAGTCATTGGTATATCAATCACAATTACATCAGGTTCCTTGAGTTTTGCAATTCTTATACCTTCCAGTCTATCTTGAGCACTGTAAACATCAGTTTCAATAAGGGATTTAGAGATAATGTCCTCAAAATATTTTTCATTACTTGAAATATCACTGATAATTAAAATTTTCAATTTTTTCGCTTCCATACATATACCTCCAAAAATGATAGAATTCATAAAACAGTGTATAAAAAATCAAATAAATTTGATTTTTCCAGTATCTCCGGTTTATGGAATCTCATCATCAATGACTACCAACTCAAATATTGGGTACTGTTTAGATTATGCAGGTGTACACCTTGAGAAATTATTGTTGTAGTGCGCTGAGTTTTGATGGTTAATAACTCTTGCATTACTTATATAAATCATATCATAAGGCTCTTGATCTGTCATTGATAACGAGCATTTGGGAGCATGAGTTTAGGCATGAGAGGTATTATAAACTGTAATTTATTAATTGTTTAACACTACATATGTAGTGTTTTGTCTAATGCCTATTAGTACATCCTCAAATTAATAAAAAATCGATGACATATCAATCCTAGGTTGAGTAGCTTAAAATAAGAATTACAGCTAACAGATTTATGATGGCAATCAACGGCAGCCCTAATAAAAAGGCTGCTTTTTTTGTTTTGTGGGAGAATAGATGCATCCCCAAAACGGCGCCAGGACCTCCTCCAATAAGTGCTGAGATGAACAGCGTCTTTTCAGAGATTCGACTTTTTCCTTTCCGTGCATATGATTTATCCATCTTGAAGAGAGACAGGGAGATTAAGTTTATGAGAATCATATAGGATATAACGAATAATGGTAAATATTCCTTAAGCAACGAGACCACTCCTTTGTAGTAATTTACTTTAAAAATTCTCCTGCAGGTCACAGTATCAGCATTGTCTGGGGTTTTGATAATAATCAGATATAATTGACAATCACTCCTATATATTATACGCTAAAAATGTATACGATTTCCAAGAAAATTCAAGATAATAAGTGAATATTTCAATAATAAAAAAGGAGGAGAATCATGGAGTTCAAGTTTGATATGCAAGAGAATAAAGATCAGATTGATGCCTTCAAGGAATTTCTGGATTCAAAAAAGGACACGCCTGGACCATTAATACCATCGCTGCAGCATGTTCAGGAGGTTTTCGGTTACCTGCCGAAGGAAATGCTTGATATAATTTCCCGCAAGCTATCAATACCAATGGCTGAAATCTATGGAGTAGCTACATTTTACTCACAGTTTTCGTTTGTACCGACGGGTAAGAACAAAATCAGTGTTTGTCTTGGTACTGCTTGTTATGTAAAGGGTTCCCAGGCGATCCTGGAAGAAATAGAGTCACAGCTTGGAATCAAATCAGGTGAAACCACAGATGATGAGGTCTTTTCAATAGCATCCGCAAGGTGTGTAGGTGACTGCAGCATTGCGCCTGTTATACTTGTGAATGAGGATGTGTATGCAAAGGTTAAAAAGGACGATATAAAAGAGATACTTTCTAAATACAATTAAGGGGAGAGAGCCATGATTACAAAGGAGAAACTGTTCGAGATAAAGGAGAGGACAAAACCATCCCTGGTCGAAAAGCTTCTGGAGGAGGACCGGGTTGAGTTTAGAGGCGAGGATCTGGTCCTAAAGGGCGAGTACTACAAGAAGCAGGTAAGAATTGCCCTTAAGAATTGCGATATATTAGATCCCACCAACATTGATGAATACATAGCCTTTGACGGATATTTTGCACTTCTGAAGGCGCTGACGGAACTGGAGCCTGGAGAGGTGGTTAATGAGATAACAGAATCACTCCTTAGAGGAAGAGGTGGAGCCGGATTTCCAACGGGAAGAAAGTGGAATGAGGCATACAAGTATCAGGCAGATAAGAAATACATAATATGCAATGCAGACGAAGGTGACCCGGGAGCTTTCATGGACAGGTCGATCCTGGAGAAAGACCCCCACAGCGTGTTGGAAGGGATGGCTCTAGGAGGCTATGCAATCGGCTCAGACCAGGGCTACATATATGTGAGGGCTGAGTATCCAATGGCTGTAAAGAGGCTTCAGATTGCCATTGAGCAAGCCAGGGAGTATGGTCTTCTTGGCAAGAATATATTCGGTGCAGGATTTGACTTTGATATTGAACTAAGACTGGGTTCAGGTGCATTTGTATGTGGAGAGGGAACCGCATTGATGGAATCCATCGAGGGAAGAAGGGGGATGCCTCGTCCCAAAATCCACAGAACTGCACACAAGGGGCTTTGGGGAAAACCAACAATAATCAACAACGTTGAAACCCTCGCCAATGTTCCTGTGATAATGAACAGAGGAGCAAAATGGTTTAGAAGCATAGGTACAGAAGAATCTCCTGGAACAAAGGTTTTCGCATTGGTAGGAAAGGTTGAGAATGCAGGCCTTGTTGAAGTACCCATGGGGATGACTCTAAGGGAAATCGTATTTGACATAGGCGGCGGAGCACAGGACGGCAAGGAGTACAAGGCCGTACAGACTGGTGGTCCTTCCGGAGGATGCATACCTGCTGAGCTGGTTGACACGCCGGTTGATTTTGAGTCACTGGGTAAAATCTGGTCCATAATGGGCTCAGGTGGAATGGTTGTTATGGATGAGAACACCTGCATGGTTGATATTGCAAAATTCTTCCTTGACTTCAGCGTTGATGAATCGTGTGGAAAATGCGTCCCCTGCAGGGAAGGTACAAAGAGGATGTACGAAATACTTGACAGAATTACCAAAGGAGAGGGAGTAGAGGGTGATATAGAAAGACTTGAGGAGCTTTCAGAGACTGTAAGCTCAACATCCCTTTGCGGACTTGGACAGACTGCTCCAAACCCTGTGATTACAACAATAAAATACTATAGACATGAATACGAGGCCCATATAAAGGACAAGAGATGTCCTGCCAAGAGCTGCAAGGCTCTGATCAAATACATTATAACTGACGGATGCATCGGATGTACAAGATGTGCAAAGGTATGTCCTGTGGAGGCTATTACCGGGAAGGTCAAGGAAAAACACCTTATTGACCAGGATATCTGCATAAAATGCGGAGCATGCCATGATGTCTGTCCTGTTGATGCAATCTCAATAATATAGCATTGGAGGAAGAATATGAGTACAGTAAAGCTAACAATAGATGGTAAGACGGCTGAGGTATCTAATCAGCTGACCGTCCTGCAGGCAGCCAAAACTGTTGGGATAGATATTCCAGCCCTGTGCTATGATGAAACCCTTGAGATTTACGGGGCATGCAGGATGTGTATCGTTGAAATAGAAGGAAGTAAAAAGCTACAGACAGCCTGCTCCACTCTGGTTAAGGAGGGTATGGTTGTCCATACTGAAACCGAGAAGGTGGTCTGGAACAGAAGGCAGACCCTCCAGATGTTGTTGGACAGCCACCCCAATGACTGTCTGACTTGTCACAAGGCAGGGGAGTGCCTACTTCAGGACTATGCCTACAGATATGATGTCAACTTCAGAAAACACGACGGGGAAATGAGACCTCAATTGATGGATACAACAAGTCCCTATATACTAAGGGATAACAGCAAATGCATACTCTGTGGTAAATGCGTTATGACGTGTGCCCAGGTATCTGACAGACAGGTTCTTTCATTTGCTGAAAGGGGCTACGAGACCAGGGTAATATTTGGAGCAGACGAGACAATCGAGGAATCTCCATGTGTCTCCTGCAACAGATGTGTAGCAGTATGCCCTGTGGGGGCACTTGTGGATAAAAGAGACATGGACAAAATTCGTTCTTGGGAAGCTGAAACAAAGATTGTAGGCTGCAAGGCCTGTGAATATGGCTGTGAATTTGAAGTCAGATCCAAAGACAGGGAGCCAGTATCAGTGATTGCAAAGCCTCCTGCAAATGGCAGACCATTATGCCTTAAGGGAAGACTCAACACAGAATTAAAATATCTGGAAAATCCAGAGCAGCCTTACAGAAAGCTGGACAAGAAGTTTGAAGAGACAAGCTGGGACAAGGCTCTTCAGATTACAGAGCTCCTTGAGAAGATCAAAAGACTTGAAGAACAGAATCGCACCGGAGAGGAGGAAGAGTAGATGCAGGTTACAATAAATGGAACAATTGTCAATGTGGAAAAAGGAACAACCGTGCTTAAGGCCTGCAGCGACATTGGCATTGAAATCCCGACTCTCTGTCATGACGAGCGCCTTGTACCTTCTGGATCCTGCAGACTTTGCCAAGTTGAGGTTGAAGGCTGGGGTAAGCTTCATACCGCTTGCACCACCCAGGTTAGGGAAGGGATGGTAATACACACCCATAGCGACAGGGTGGTCAAGGCAAGGCAGGATTTGCTGGATATGCTTATATCAAATCACCCTCTGGAGTGCCTGACCTGTGAGAAATCAGGGGACTGCAAGCTGCAGGATTATTGCTACGAATACGGTATAACTGAAGGAACCTACAGATGGGAAATGAGCAAGCCGTATTTTGATGATACAAATCCCTTCTACACCTTTGATGCCAGAAAATGCATTCTTTGCGGATTATGCGTAAGGGTTTGCGATGAGCTTCAGGGTACAAATGCCATTGGCTTTGAAAACAGAGGCTTTGAAACTCTTGTAACAACACCATTTGGCGAAGGTCTTGAGAATTCAACCTGTGTATCCTGTGGCAACTGTGTATCAGTTTGCCCTGTGGGGGCTCTTGAGCCAAGGAGCAAGGAAAGATTCAGACACTGGGAGACCAAGACAGTAAGGACGACCTGTTCATACTGTGGAGTAGGCTGTCAGATTGATCTTAAGATAAAGGGGAACAAGGTAGTAGAGATTCAGCCTGCATTTGATGCCCACAACGAAGGACTTCTTTGCGTAAAGGGTAAATTCTCATACAATTTCCTTGCACATCCGGACAGGCTGACAAGACCATTGGTAAGAAAGGACGGAGTCCTGGCTGAGACAACCTGGGATGAGGCCTATAATGTAATAACATCAAAGATGAAGCAGCTAAAGAAGGATTTTGGATCGGAAGCTTTTGCCGGTCTTACCTCGGCAAGATGTACAAATGAGGACAACTACATGTTTCAAAAACTGTTTAGGTCTGTACTTGGAACCAACAACATAGACCATTGCGCCCGCCTCTGACATGCTTCAACGGTTGCAGGTCTTGCAATCACATTGGGAAGCGGAGCAATGACTAACAGTATCCAGGAAATCAAGGGAACAGATGCAATGTTTATTATCGGATCAAATACATCTGAAAACCATCCGGTAATCGGAGCAATAATGAAGCAGGCAAAAAAGGCCGGCGCAAAAATGATTGTTGCAGATCCAAGAAGAATTGAGATGGCGGAATACGCAGATGTATTCCTTCAGCTGAAGCCAGGTACAAATATCGCCCTGCTTAATGGATTGATGCATGTCATTATTGAAAAAGGACTTCAGGATAGTAGCTATATAGAGGAAAGAACAGAAAACTACGAAGAGCTGAAGAGGCTTGTAAAGGACTACACCCCGGAAAGGGTTGCTGAAATATGTGGACTTAAGCCTGAAGATATCATAGAGGCAGCTACGATCTATGGTGAGGCTGCCAAGGCCGGGATATACTACACCATGGGAGTAACCCAGCATACAACTGGAACCCATGCAGTAATGAGTATATCTAACCTGGCGCTGCTATGCGGAAACGTAGGCGTTGAATCAGCGGGTGTAAACCCACTGAGAGGACAGAACAATGTACAGGGTGCATGCGACATGGGAGGACTACCAGCAGATCTCCCGGGATACCAGAAGGTATTCAAGCCAGAGGTTCTGGACAAGTTCAACGAAAGCTGGGGAAGCAAGCTTTCAAACAAGGTAGGTCTCACCATAACCGAGATGTTTAAGGCCATTGAGGAGGATCAGGTCAAGCTGCTCTACATCATGGGTGAGAACCCCATGGTATCAGATCCTGATACAAACCATGTAAGGAAGGTCCTTGAGCATGTAGATTTTATGGTAGTACAGGATATATTCCTTACAGAGACTGCAGAGATGGCCGATGTTGTACTGCCGGCAGCTGCATTTGCCGAAAAGAACGGAACTTTTACAAATACAGAAAGAAGAATCCAGAGGGTGAGAAAAGCAGTGGAGGCTCCTGGAGAAGCCAAGGCTGACTGGATAATACTTATGGATATCATGAACAGGATGGGCGATTTAACAAGGTATTCGCATCCTGCAAGAATAATGGCAGAAATCGCATCCCTGACTCCATCATACAGGGGAGTGACATATAAGAGGCTTGAGCATGAAAGTCTACAGTGGCCCGTACTGGATGAAAACCATCCGGGGACAAAATACCTGCACAAGGTTGCCATAGCAAGGGGAAGAGGATTGTTTATGCCTGCGGAGCACGTCGAAAGCGCAGAGGTGACATCAGATGAATATCCATTGATACTGACAACAGGAAGAATACTATATCATTATCATACAATGACAATGACCGGCAGAGAAGATGGTCTGAACAAGCTTGCTCCTCATTCATATGTGGAAATAAACGAGACTACGGCCAATAAGTTGGGAATTGAAAATGGAGATCGAGTAAAATTGACCTCAAGACGTGGCGAGGTCGAAACAACTGCCCTTGTAACTGATATAATAGATGAAGGAGTTGTATTTATGCCATTCCACTACACCGAAGGCAAGGCAAACATCCTCACAAACAGTGCGATTGACGATATAGCAAAGATTCCTGAGCTGAAGGTAGCAGCTGTAAGGTTAGAGAAAGCATAGAGGTGAAGAAGATGAAATACGAACAGGTATTGAGATATGCAATGCAAATGGAGCTTGACGGAAGTAATTTCTTTAAGGAAAAGGCTGAAAAATTTTCAAATGCAACCACTAAAAGGCTTTTCCAGACACTTGCTGAAACTGAAATGGAGCACTATGAATATCTTAAGAGGCAGCTGGAGAGCTATATTGAAAATGAGACATTTGATACCAGTGAAGAGGTAATGAATCGGGAAGAGGACATTTTCAAATCCCGTGAGGAATCAGAGCATATAGAGGCAACCTTAAGGGAGTCTGATATTCCTGATCTTACTATCCTTAGAATGGCTTACCTCATTGAAAAAGATTTTAAGGAATTTTATGAGAATGCAGCCCAGAATGCGGACGATGAGGGTATAAGAAAGATTTTTGAAAAGCTATACAAATGGGAAGAAGGTCACGAGAGACTTTTCAAGCTTGAATACGATAGAAGAATGAAGGAATATATGACTCTTCCATGGGGAGGTTAAGTATGTTTAAAGTCGGAATCATTACATCCAGCGACAAAGGTGCAGCTGGAGACAGAGAGGATATCTCAGGAGCGGTCATAAAGGAAATGGTCCAGGAGAAGGGATATAAAGTTATCAGGCAAGTGATTCTGCCTGATGAAAAGGATCTCCTGGCGGAAGAAATGAAGAACATGGCTGATAATCTTGGAGCTGATCTGATTCTCACAACAGGAGGGACGGGATTCAGCAAAAGGGATATCACCCCCGAGGCTACCATCCAGGTCTGTGATAGGATGGCACCGGGAATAACTGAAGCCATAAGATACTTCAGCCTTCAAATTACACCCCGGGCAATGCTTTCAAGGGCAGCTGCGGGAATAAGAAATGACAGCCTTATAATAAACTTGCCCGGCAGCCCAAAGGCTGTTAGGGAATCATTGGGATTTTGCCTGGACAGCGTTCATCATGGTCTGGAAATACTCACAGGCAGGGATTCAGAGTGTGCAAGAAAAGAGGATTAGCCATGAAAAAATTTGGTACTGCCATAATACTGGCAGGTGGTAAAAGTACAAGGATGGGTTTTGACAAGCAGCTGATCAGGTTGCAGGAAAGAAGACTTGTCGATAGCATCATTCAGAAGCTCAGGGAGGAGTTTGACGAAATAGTAATTGTCACAAATAAACCTGAGTATTACATTGGACTTGCAGATATAATAACTGGAGATGTTATGGAGGACAAGGGACCCCTTGGAGGAATCCATGCAGGTCTTTTAAAGGCAGGGTCCCAATATTCTTATGTTGTGGCATGCGATATGCCCTCCGTCAACATTGAGTATATAAGTTATATGAAGAGCAGGATAGAGAAATCAGGGCATATGGCATGCATAACCAGATTCGGAGAATGGATTGAGCCCTTCAATGCCTTTTATGGTAAGGACCTTGCTGTTGAGATCGAGAAATTCCTTTCAACAGGTAGAAGGGCTGTGCATACCATGCTAAGAGACTATCCTGTGGACTATGTGCCAGAGAATTCGGCCAGGGAATTCAGTCCTGAATGGAATATGTTCTTTAATCTCAACACAAAAGAGGATGTAGAGGAATATCTGCAAAGGGATGAAGGACATGGAGTATAATATGAAGAACAAGGTGGATGTAGAAATAATCAAAATCAAAGGGAAAAGGAGGGATACACTTATTGATCAGGTCATAAGGGAGTATCCCTTAACCATATATCTTAATGAACAGGAGATAATCACTCTTCTATGTACTCCTGAAAATCTGGAAGAGCTTGCAGTTGGATTTCTTCTTTCGGAAGGATTCATAGATGATTTTGACGAAATTATAAAGAGGGATCTGGACGAGGAGAAGGGAACAATTTATATCGAGGCAGATATAGAGGAAAGACCATTAAGAGAGAAGCTAAGAGGCAAAAGAACAATAACATCAGGTTGTGGAAAGGGTACATCTTTCTATAATGTTCTGGATTCAACAAAAATCAGGAAAATTAAGGAAATTGTAGAAATATACCCTGGTAATGTGTTACAATTAATGAGAGATTTCAACAATAAGAGTACTCTTTTCAATGACACCGGAGGAGTTCATAGCTGTGCACTATGCAATAAGGAAGAGATTCTGGTACATAGAGATGACATAGGCAGACATAACGCGCTGGACAAGATCCTTGGATGGGGTCATATAAATGGCTTTGACTTCGGGGATAAGATGGTTTTTACTACAGGGAGAATATCATCAGAAATCCTTATCAAGGTGGCGAAAAGAGGAATACCGATTGTAATCTCAAGGTCTGCGCCAACGTCATTGGCCGTGGATCTGGCAAAGGAGCTGGGTATAACCCTGGTGGGATTTGCAAGAGGAGACAAAATGAATATCTATACGAATTTTCCGAGCATTGATTTCTAAAGCTTATGCCATGAAACAATGCCGCTGGGTAAAGGAGAAATCCCCACACCTCCCGTTTGGAAAGGAAGATGTTTATTAAGCAACCTTTCTTTGGGTTGCTTTTTTGGTCTCGCAAAGTAAAGGAGCGTGATGTTTATGAAAAAGAGTTTTACTTACCTTTTTCTCCTTTTGCTCACCCTATCATTGGCAACAGGCTGCAGTACAACTCCTGAGGAACCAGCTGAACCACCTGAATCAGAAGAACCTGTAGAGGAACCAGCTGAAGAACCGACAGCTGAAGGTAGCTCAATAATTCTGGCCACCACAACAAGCACCCAGGATTCAGGGCTTTTGGATTTCCTGTTGCCGATTTTTACTGAGGACACTGGGATTGAAGTAAAGACCATTGCAGTCGGTACAGGTAATGCTCTTCAGATGGGAAGAGATGGAGAAGCTGATGTGCTTTTGGTTCATGCCAAGTCAGACGAACTTCAGCTTGTAGAGGAAGGACATGGCACCGTTAGACATGATGTTATGTACAATGACTTTGTGTTGGTAGGACCAGATGCAAATCCTCAACTGGAAGCTGGTGATAACATTTCTGAGGCTCTTGAAAGAATCTATAAAAATGAGCTTGTGTTTATCTCCAGAGGGGATGATTCGGGAACCCACAAAAAGGAGCTTGCTCTTTGGGCTGATGCAGGAATTGAGCCTTCCGGGGACTGGTACAACGAGGCTGGTGTAGGAATGGGTGATGTACTTAAGATAGCTGATGAGATGCAAGGCTATACCCTTACAGACAGAGCAACATATCTTGCCCTTAAGGATGAAATGGATCTGCGGATCTATGTAGAAGGGGATGAGAATCTCTTCAACCAGTACGGCGTAATACCGGTAAACCCTGACAAGGGAGATATAATAAATGCCGAAGGCGGAAATGCCTTTGCAGAGTGGTTGATATCAGATAAGGCTCAGCAACTGATATCTGAGTTCGGCGTCGAGGAATTCGGCGAGCCACTGTTTATACCGAATTACAGCAAATAGAAAGAGTTAATATGAAAGGAGGCGGTGACAATGGAGTATATCAAGCAGGGATTTGTTGAAGCTTTCCAACTCTTGCTGAGATTTGATCCTGAGGTCTATGATGTAATCTGGTTGTCCCTGTTGGTATCCACCAGTGCGACAATTGTTGCCGCCATTTTTTTTGTTCCTTTTGGAGTGTACCTTGGGATCAAGGATTTTAAAGGTAAAAAGACGATTTCAAGACTAATCTATACATCCATGAGCATACCTTCGGTAATAGTTGGACTGGTAGTTGCACTTCTACTGGCAAGAAGAGGGCCTCTTGGTTTTCTGGGATTGTTATATACGCCAAAGGCAATGATAATCGCACAGACTATTTTGGTGATTCCTCTGATACTTGGGCTTACATACAGTATGGCAAAAAACAGAGGGGTAGCAATACATAAGGTAGCAAAGTCTCTGGGTGGGAACAGGTGGGACAGCGTAATTTTAATAATCAGGGAACTGAGAATTGATATTTTGGTAAATATAGCAACATCCTTTTCCAGGGCGATATCCGAGGTTGGAGCTGTAATGATTGTAGGTGGTAATATCAAGGGGCAGACCCGTGTTATTACCACCACAATATCAATGATGAACTCAATGGGAGAATACCCCATGGCAATAGCTCTTGGAACAATACTTTTAATAATTTCATTTGGAATACATAGCATTATTTATTCCTACAGTCAGGAGGAATAGCATGGAGCTTGGAATTTATAACGTGCGAAAACGATACCAGAATGACATGGTTTTGGATATAGATGAACTGATAATAGAAAAGGGGATTATTACGGGGATTACAGGGCCCAACGGCTCCGGCAAAACAACACTTTTAAATATTATTGGGGGACTCGAAGATAAATATGAGGGCCGAGTTACCTATGGTGGCGAAGTTTACTCTGAAGATATAAAATTGAAAACCACCTTGGTTTTCCAGAAGCCGTATCTTTTTAGAAGAAGCGTATTTGATAACATTGCCTATCCTCTTAATTTGAGAAAGGTAGATAGAGCTACTATTCAGGAAAAGGTCAGGGAAATCGGTGAGCTTCTTTCAATAAATGATTTAATGAACAAAAAAGGCCATCAGCTTTCAGGTGGAGAATCACAGAAGGTAGCAATGGCAAGAGCAATGGTAATGGAGCCGGACTTGCTCTTGTTGGATGAGCCAACGGCAAGTCTTGATCCGGAATCAGTTATAAAAATTGAAAAATCATTAAGTGAATATCAGAAGCAGAAAGGGTGCACTGTCGTTATCATCACTCATAATATTGAGCAATCAAGAAGGCTATGCCACAAGGTGGTCTGTCTGGAAAGAGGAAAGGTGGTATTAAATGGAATTCTTTAAGGTGGTATCGGTCCACGATGCCAGAGAGCTTATAGATAAGGAATTTGGAGAATATAAAGTCGGTACTGAAGAGGTAGGCTTACTACAGTCCCGGGGAAGAGTACTTTCCGAGGATATAGTTTCTGATATAAACGTACCTGAATTTGATAGGTCAACTGTGGATGGATATGCAATCATTGTGGAAGACAGCCATGGAGCCACCGAGTCCATTCCAAGCATTTTGGACATCCTGGGAGAGGTCCGTATGGGAGAAACACCTGAATATGGAGTTAAGAGCGGTCAGGCGGTATATGTGCCCACAGGTGGCATGATGCCAAGGGGCGCTACAGGTATGATTATGATTGAAAATACGGAGAAGATGGATGAGGATACTGTACTTCTTTTCAAGCCAATAAGCAAAGGTGAGAATATGGTACTCAAGGGCGAGGATATAGAGACTGGAGAGGTTGTTCTTCAATCAGGAAGAATAATCGGGGCAAATGAAGTGGGAGTCCTTGCAAGCCTTGGAAGGAAGATGGTCAAGGTTGTAAAAAAGCCAAGGGTCTACATACTCTCAACCGGCGATGAGGTAATAGACCTTGATGAAGAGTTGGAAATGGGCAAAATCAGAGATATAAACTCATATGCCCTGTCAGCAATGATAGAGGATATTGGAGGCGAGGTAACAGGGCGGAAGATTATAAAGGACGATTACAATATCCTCATGGAAGGTGTAAGAAATGCGCTGGAGAATGCGGACCTGGTGTTGCTATCAGGTGGAAGTTCTGTAGGTACAAGGGACTACACCCACAAGGTCATAACTGCCCTCCAGGGGAAGGGCGTACTTGCCCATGGACTTTCGATCAAGCCAGGAAAGCCTACCATTATAGGGGATGGAAAGGGTAAGCTTATTGTTGGATTGCCTGGACATCCCGTATCCTCAATAGTTGTGTTTAAAGCGATTGTGGAGCCTTATGTATTCTCGCTGCTGGGAAGTGAGAGCATCACAAGAAAAATCACCGCTGCCACAACACACAACTTCCCCTCATCACCAGGAAAGGAAACATACCATATGGTGACTGTGAGAGAAGAAAATGGTAAAGTCCTTGCAACACCGAGCTTTGGAAAATCCGGTATGATCACTCTCCTTTCCAGCTCCACTGGTTATATTGTAATCAGGGAGCACGAGGAAGGAATAGACAAGGGAGAAGAGAGGGAAGTTTATTTGTTTTAACGGAGGAGATGTGTATATGGAAAGAAACACCTATATAGATAATGTGGATGTTGAAAAAGCCATGGAACTCTACTTTAAGGAGCTTAGCATAGTAGGGGACGGGGAGAAAGTCTCCGTTGGGGAATGCCTTGGAAGGGTTACCTGGGAAGCGATATATGCAAAGGTATCCTCCCCTGCATACAATGCATCCGCAATGGATGGAATTGCAGTTAACTCAAAGAACACAGAGAGTGCCAACGAAAGCAATCCTCTAACATTGAAGGAGGGCGTTGATTTCAAGTATGTTAACACAGGGAATCCTATAAATGAGCCCTATGATTCTGTAATTATGATAGAGGATGTACTCCAAAGGGATGATAACCAGGTGCAGATTCTTAGACCTGCCTATCCATATCAGCATGTAAGACAGATTGGGGAAGATATTGTAGCAACTGAAATGATTCTTCCATCAAGGCACAGGATAAGGCCCATGGATATTGGGGCACTTATTTCAGGAGGAGCCCAGAGGATAAATGTCTACAGCAGACCGAAGGTGGGGATAATCCCTACAGGCTCTGAGATAGTAGAAGATATTTCTCAGGTGAGAGTAGGGACAATAATAGATTCAAACTCCCATGTTTTCAAGGGAATGGTAACAGCTCTTGGAGGAATACCCAACAGATACCCTCCTATGGAGGATGATTACGACAAGCTCAAGAAGCTGCTTCAACAAGCTATAAAAGATAACGATATGGTAATAATAAATGCGGGCTCAGCTGCTGGAACCAAAGACTTTACAGTAAATCTTATTCAGGAGCTGGGGAAGGTTCTGGTTCACGGTGTGGCAATGAAGCCTGGCAAACCTACAATTCTAGGGATAATCGGAAATAAGCCTGTAATCGGGATACCTGGATATCCAGTTTCTGCATTTATGGTGTTTGACGTCTTTGCAAAGCCATTGATTCTTAAGTTCCTCGGTGACCAGGGAGAGATTTATGAGACCATCGAGGCAGTCATATCCAGAAGAATGGTTTCATCACTAAAGAACAAGGAAATCGTAAGAGTAACCCTTGGCCAGGTTAAGGACAGACTTATCGCGACACCACTCTCAGGAGGGGCTGGAGTTAGCATGAGTCTAGTAAAGGCTGATGGACTGGGAATAATCCCAAGAAACGCTGAAGGCTTCGAGGCTGGGGACATTATAGAGGTAGAGCTTCTTAAACCGCAATCAAGCATAAGAAACAAGTTGGTTTCAATAGGGAGCCACGACCTTGCAATGGATATAATTGGAGATATGATGAAGCTGACATCATCCCATGTAGGTAGCATGGGCGGAATTTTATCCCTAAGAAGGGATGAATGCCATCTTGCACCAATACACCTGCTTGATATGGAAACCGGAGAGTATAACATCAGCTATGTAAAAAAATATTTCCCTGATAAACGGATGGCTCTTATTAAAGGAATTAAAAGAAACCAGGGATTTATAGTCCAGAAAGGAAATCCATCTAAGATCAACGGCTGCAGAGACCTTACAAAAGAGGATGTAATATTTGCCAACAGGCAAAGAGGTGCAGGCACACGGGTACTTCTTGACTATCAGCTGAAAAAGGAAAAGATAGATCCTGCTGAAATCAGAGGTTACCAGAGGGAGTTTACAACCCATATGGCAGTAGCTGCAGCTGTAAAAAGCAATACAGCCACTGCTGGTCTTGGTGTATACTCAGCGGCCAAGGCAATGGACCTTGACTTTGTTCCCCTGGCAGATGAGGACTATGACTTTTTGCTCCGGGCAGAGTCCATGGAAATGGAGCTGGTGGAAGAATTTGTTCAGCTATTGAAATCAATGGAATTCAGAACTCGCGTAGAGGAGCTTGGGGGATATGGATTTCAGAACACAGGTGAAATAATATGGATAGAATAGGACTGATAATATGAGAGATAGCTTTGGAAGAGAAATCAATTATTTGAGAATATCCCTTACAGATCGTTGCAATCTGAGGTGTGAGTACTGTATGCCAGAGGATGGAATCAAAAACAAGATTCCCCATTGCGATATGCTCAGCCTTGAAGAACTGTACCTAATTGCAAAAATATTCGTAGATGTTGGAATAGATAAAATTAGATTTACAGGTGGAGAACCCCTTGTTAGATTTGGAGCTGTTGACCTGATTAAAAAGGTAAATGCTCTCCCAGGAGTAAAGGAAGTTACACTAACTACAAATGGCATTCTTCTGGATGATTATCTCGATGAGCTGGTGGATGCCGGAGTCAAAAGATTGAATGTAAGTCTAGATACCTTGGATGCTGAAAAATACAGAAGAATCACTCGTGGTGGAGATATAAACAGGGTTCTATCAGGAATTAAACACGCAAGGAAGAAGGGGATAAAGCCCATTAAGATAAATACTGTACTTATAGGTGGATTCAATGATAATGAAATATCTGATTTAGTGGAATTGACGAGAGACGGCAGTATGGATGTGAGGTTTATTGAGCTTATGCCCATAGGAGAAGCCTCGGGCTTTGCAAAATCAATGTTTCTTTCAAACGAAGAGATATTAATAAGAGTCTCAGAGCTTGAACCCATAGAAAGGGAGGATCCATCTTCACCTGCAACTTACTATAGGCTACTTGATGGTCAGGGAAAGGTAGGACTTATCAACCCCATATCCTGTAAATTCTGTACAAACTGCAACAGGGTGAGACTGACAGCGACTGGAAAGCTTAAGCTGTGCCTTCACTCAAATCGTGAAATAGACCTCCGGAAGGTACTCCGTGAAGGAGGAGATCTTGAAAGGACAATAAGAGATGCCATTCTCACAAAAGAGGAAGAGCACCATCTTGAAAATGAAGAATATATAATCAGAAATATGAATCAGATTGGAGGCTAGAAAATGGAGCTTACTCACTTCAATGAAGAAGGCAGGGCACATATGGTACAGGTTGGAGAAAAAGAAGATACCAAAAGGACAGCCATTGCCTATGGGAGAATAAGAATGAAAAAGGAGACTGCCAGTCGAATAAAGGACGGTCTCGTGAAAAAAGGGGACGTTTTAAGCGTTGCCCAGGTTGCGGGAATAATGGGAGCAAAGAGGACAAGCGACCTGATACCCATGTGCCATAATATTTTCCTGACAGGGGCAGATATTACCTTTCACGTAGGAGATGAAACGGTAGAAATCAAGGCCCAGGTAAAAACAACCGGTAAAACGGGAGTTGAAATGGAAGCTCTTTCAGCTGTCAGTATTGCAGCCCTGACCATATACGATATGTGCAAGGCAATGGACAAGGAGATGACAATAGAGGAGATAAAGCTTATGGAGAAAACTGGTGGAAAGTCGGGGACCTTCAGGAGAACCGGAACGGGAAAAGTTTTGTCAGTTAATACATCTGATGAAAAGGGCGTTGTGAAAACTCCCGTTGATAAAGGAGAATTCCGTGTAAACCATGGTTTAGATGGAGATGCCCACAGTGGCAACTGGCATAGGCAAGTAAGCCTTCTTGGAAGGGAAAGCTTCCAGAAGATGAAAGCAGCAGGAACTGAGAACCTCAAGTACGGAAATTTTGCTGAAAATATAACCACAGAGGGAATTATTCTCTATGATTTACCTGTAGGAACCAAGATGAGAATTGGTGAGACCCTTCATGAAGTAACTCAAATAGGAAAGGAATGCCATTCGGGATGTGCAATTTCAAAAACCGTTGGCAAGTGTGTAATGCCAAAGGAAGGTATATTTACAAAGGTTCTCAAAGATGGAATAATAAGACCAGGGGACACAATAGAGATACTGGACTAGCCGGGACAGATGTCCCGGCTTTTGTTTCAAAACTCCAATTTTTGGGAATAAAGATAACAGGTATCTCGATAAATAATGAATATCCCGATACATAAATAGAAGGAGTGATAGTTGTGTTAAGATGGTCGATTATATTTATAGTAGTGGCTTTGGTCGCTGCAGTATTGGGCTTTGGTGGCATAGCAGGTGCAGCTACAGAAATAGCAAAGATTCTATTCTTCGTTTTCCTGGTACTTTTTGTACTTTCTTTAATATTCGGGAAAAAAATGACTCGTTGAAAAGGGTAAGAGTATGTCAATATAGAAAACTCCAGGTAAACTACCTGGAGTTTTCTAGTAAGGAGGAGTACTGAACATAATCCAATGACTGATCCCTGTGGAGCCTATGGCCGATAAAGCCCATTTCCAAAAGTTCCTTTTGCTTCTTTATCATTGTCATTGGAACATTGACCATTTTTTCAACCGGTACACTTGTATCCTCATCAACTCTTCCATGGAGGATATATCGCCAGATTCCATCGCTGTTGTCGGGGAGAGTACCGTATTTCTTTTTCAGAGCCTTGATTTTCAGACCATGTCTCATAATATTGTTGACACTGAAATAATTATAGGGTGAAATTGTGCAGGCCATATGCTCATAGCCTTCGGATTCTACAATTGGCTTCATAAGAGTGAGAGTCATATATTGCAGGTTGTTTCCTCTGTAGGGAGGATCAACAACAGTGGTTTCAAGCTGACAAACCTTGTGGAGTTCGTCCTTCTGGAGGCTCAGGTCATAACCCAGATTTCTTTCCTGAAGCCCAGGGAAGCTCACGTAGCGGTAAGCTATCATCTGGTTTTCGCTTCCGTATATCCCAATTATTTTGGCACCTTCATCGATGTCATTCTTCATATCTTCATAGGAGTCCACAAACAAGACCTCCTTGTTTGGCAGTGCATCATAGACCCTTTGGATAAGGCCCACCATATCATGCAGCGCCTCATAGGAAACAAGCTTTGCCTGGTAGTCCTCCATCTCCTGCGAACCGTGTCTCTCCCTTATGAGTTGTCCTTGTGACAGTATCATCAAATCACTCCATTCATATCATATATGCTTAAAATAAGAAGCATGTCTAAAAAAGCCCCCCTCAGAATTACCCGTAGGTGAGCTCTATATTTTGGCTTCTTCAAATTTAGCGTAATTAAGTTGCTGGCTTTCCTTGTGAATTTCATGGCCAATATATCCCTGCTCAATAAGATCTCTTTGCATTTCCAGATTAGCCCATGTAGATATTACCAAGTCAACGGGATTGAGGATTTGCTTTTTCATATCGCTGTGGAGAATAAATCTCCATAGACCCTCATCTCCATCCTCAGATGAACCGTATTTCTTTTTCAGGGCTTTTATTTTAAGTCCGTTTTTCATAATATTGTATAGGCTAAAAAAATTATATGGTGAAACCGTACAGAGAAAATGCTGATAGTTTTCTTCCTGAACCATTTTTTTTGCTGCTACCAAGGTAAGGTTTTGAAGGTCGTTGCCCCTATATTTCGGATCCACAACCGTAGTTTCAAGATGTACAACCCTATCCAGCTCCTCTGGGTTCAATCCAATATCATAACCCATATTTCTATCATCCATTCCAGGGAAAGCAATGTATCTATAAGCTATAACCCGGTCTCTGCTGTTGAGAACTCCGATTACTTTTGCCCCTTCCTCCATATCTGATAGCATGTCTTCGTAGGAATCTATATAAAGGACATCCTTGTTTGGTAGATTATCATATACATGTTGCTGAAGATCAATGACCTCTCTAAGTCTATCTTTTCCCAATAACTTCATCTTATATTCTTCAAGCTCCATGCGGGTATGCTTGTTTTTCATCAAACTACCTTTTCCTAGCACCATATATATGCCCTCCTTTCTGCTATCCTTTCAACCGACAACCTGCAACCTCTTGACAAGTTGTAAGTCCATTATATACCATGGGTTTAGTATGTGTCAACATTTTTTTTAGCTGTCAAAATGTGTATACGAAGGGCTTTAGACTCATAAATACCATCGCTGAACACCTGGAAACGTGTAAAATCCGGGAAGAAAACATTTGCATAGAATGATAAGGATTCTGCAATGTCAGAATATTCAAACTTGTATTTTCAGAAAAAATGGGTATACACTTAATCAGGAGGTGGAAATATTGAGCAAAAAGAGTTATAACAAGCCATCAAAGGAAGAACTGAAAACAAAACTTAGTGAAATTTCATACAAAGTTACCCAGGAAAATGAGACTGAGAGACCTTTTACAAGTGAATATGACAAACATTATGAAGAAGGAATATACGTTGATATAGTTACAGGGGAGCCTCTGTTTTCATCAGAGGATAAGTTTGATGCAGGTTGTGGATGGCCAAGTTTCACTAAGCCATTGGAAAGTGAACACATAAAAGAAAAAAAAGATCTGAGCCATATGATGATAAGAACAGAAGTGAGAAGTGCCCAAGGGGATTCGCATCTAGGTCATCTATTCTCGGATGGTCCAAAGGAAAAGGGAGGATTAAGATATTGCATAAACGGTGCATCTCTTAAGTTTATTCCAAAGGATAAACTGGAAGAAGAGGGCTATGGAGAATATTTGGATATGTTTTAAAAATTAAACCGGAGAAATCTCCGGTTTAAAATATTTTCGTGGTCCATCCTTCGCAGTTCCAGACCTGAGTTGCCACTTCATTATAAAAGTCTGGGTCGTGGGATATAAGGAGGATTCCTCCTTTGTAATTTTTCAGGGTTCTTATCAATTCTTCCCTGGCGTCTACGTCCAGATGATTTGTAGGCTCATCAAGAAGGAGGATATTTGTTTCCTTGTTCATGACCTTGCACAATCTCACCTTTGCCTGCTCACCACCGCTTAGAACCATGACCTTTGACTCAATGTGCTTTGTCATCAGCCCGCACTGAGCCAGTGCTGCCCTTATTTCAAACTGGGTCCATCCGGGGTACATTTGCCACATTTCCTCTATACATGTGTTGCTGTTATTTGCAGATGATTCCTGTTCAAAATAACCGATTTCAAGGTTCTGCCCCAGCTCAACCTCACCGGAATATGCTGGAACAAGGCCCAGAATTGATTTGAGAAGTGCAGTTTTTCCAAGACCGTTTGCCCCTGTAAGAGCAATTTTCTGTCCCCTCTCCATTAGCAGGTTCAGAGTTTTTGTTAGAGGTTCCTCATAACCGATTACCAGATTCTCTGTTTTGAAAATTTCTTTTCCGGCTGTCCTGCCTTCTTTAAATTGGAACCGTGGCTTTGGTTTTTCCTTTGACAATTCAATAAGATCCATCTTATCAAGCTTCTTCTGCCTGGACATGGCCATATTCCTTGTTGCTACCCTTGCTTTGTTTCTTTGAATAAAGTCCTCAAGGCCAGCAATTTCCTGCTGCTGCTTTTTATATGCAGCCTCAAGCTGTGATTTTTTTGCCTCGTATACCTTCTGGAAGTCGTCATAATTTCCAACATATCGGCTTAAGTCCTGGTCTTCAACATGATATATAAGATTGATTACGCTATTGAGGAAGGGTATGTCATGGGAAATAAGAAGAAAGGCATTTTCGTATTTATTAAGGTATCTTCTAAGCCATTCAATATGCTCTTCGTCAAGATAGTTGGTAGGCTCATCCAGCATCAGTATATCCGGTTTTTCCAGAAGGAGCTTTGCCAAGAGTACCTTGGATCTCTGCCCACCGCTCAGCTGCTGTACCTCCTTTTCAAGACCGATGTCCGTAAGCCCAAGTCCCCTTGAAACATCATCGATTTTTGCATCCGTAATATAGAAGTCATTGTGGTCGAGGGTATCCTGTATGGTACCAACATCTTCAAGCATTTCACTGAGCTCTTTTTCATTGGCATCTCCCATGCTCATATACATGCTCTGCATCTCTTCTTCAAGGTCAAAAAGATATTTGAATGCATTCTTGAGGATGTCCTTTATTGTCATACCCTTTTCAAGAGTGGCATGCTGGTCCAGATATCCTACCCTAACACGCTTGGACCATTCTATCTGACCTTCGTCCGGTTCCAGCTTTCCTGTAATTATATTCATAAAGGATGACTTTCCTTCTCCATTGGCACCTATCAGTCCAACGTGTTCGCCTTTGAGAAGACGAAAGTTTACATCCTTTAAAATCTCCCGTCCGCCAAAGCTATGATTTAAATTCTTTACTGTTAAAATACTCATTACATACTCCTTTCAGATCAATACTCAGATGATTATAACATGATTTTTATAAAAAATTCGTATTTTTATAAAAATATTCAATAGTCTTGGCAGAAGAAACCTCTCGGGTTTACAGAAAGGCTGTCGAGGGTATAGTATTGTTGACAATTCAAATGGAATTTGATTCACTGTTAAACAACTAAATTACAAGGAGGTTTAATATGAAACCATCAATCAATGGCAAGCTGTCACTTATAGGTGTGGCAATGGATCTTGCAGCCGGAACGGATGGGGGAAGTCTTGGCCCTGCGGCCATGAGGTATGCAGGAGTTGTTGAGAGACTTGAAAAAATTGGATACGAGGTAGATGACAAGGGTGATATCGTTGCAGACAGAAAGGCTGTTTCCATCACTCCTGGAACAAACCTCAAAAACCTGGAAGAGGTTGCCAGGGTAAATGTGGAGCTTTGTAAAATGGTGGATCAGGAGATGAAAACCGGAAATTTCCCACTGGTACTCGGTGGAGACCATAGTATAGCAATTGGAACAATAGCAGGCGTTTTACAGCATAAAAAGAACCTTGGTGTAATTTGGTTTGATGCTCACGGCGATATGAATACTGGGGAGACATCTCCTTCAGGTAATATACATGGTATGCCCATGGCAGTAAGCCTTGGCATTGGTCATAAGAAGTTGACGGGAATAGGAGGAGCTGAAAAAAAGATAGACCCAAGAAATGTTGTCTTTGTTGGATGCCGTGACTTGGATTTAGGTGAGAGAAGGGTTTTGAAGGAACTAGGCATAACAGTCTTAACCATGCATGAAATTGATAAGTGGGGCATGGCTGAGGTTATGGAGAAGGCAATCAAGATAGCCACTGATGGAACAGATGGCTTCCATGTAAGCTTTGATGTGGACAGCCTTGATCCGGCATATGTCCAGGGAACCGGAACCAGGGTGCCTGGAGGGCTGACATTCAGGGAGAGCAATCTTGGGCTTGAAATGGTCGCACAGTCCGGAAAGATGGTAAGTGCCGAGTTTGTGGAGGTAAATCCGCTAATGGATAATAAAAACCAGACTGCTCAGGCAGCTGTGACACTTATTGGCTCACTGATGGGAGAATGGCTTATTTAGATTGTAGGTACAAATTATATATCTGAATCATTGTAGAAAGGAGATGAAGTTTAATGCAGGCAAGAAAAAAATTTACGACGGAAGAAGCGCGCGAATATGGTGAGAAACTAGGAATTGCTTGGAAGAAATTTGACGTGAAAGAATTTTGTAATGGAATGAATGTGGAGCTTGAACATGGGACTATAGATTCTCTTACGAATGTGACCAATGATGATCCATTGTTAACAGCGAAAATAGCATTAGCACACCTAAACGAATTTCCAGATTACTATACGCGGCTTGAAAAGATGGAAACTGAGGCAGAAGCCAGTTGGGAACAAAAGTAAGACTATTGGGAAAGTTGTAATACAACAATGTATGGTTAATTATTAAAAGAACTTAAAAAGTAGATTTGCTTTTTTGTCCTATACCATGTATACTTATTAAGGTTAACAACAAGGAGGAAATTTATTTTAATGGAAAAACTAAGATTTGAAGAAATGCAATTGTCAGAGGAAATCAAGAGGGCTGTAAAAACCATGGGTTTCGAGGAAGCGTCCCCGATACAGTCACAGTCCATCCCAATATTAATGGATGGCAAGGACATAATCGGACAGGCACAGACCGGAACAGGAAAGACAGCCGCCTTTGGCATTCCCATATTGGAGAAGGTCAATGCAAGCGACAATTCAGTGCAGGCACTGATACTATGTCCCACCAGGGAGCTTTCAATACAGGTGTCCCAGGAAATAATCAAGCTAGGTAAGTTCAAGAGAGGGATCAGCATACTTCCCATATACGGCGGACAACCTATTGACAGACAGATAAAAGCTTTGAAAAAGGGCGTACAGATAGTGGTAGGGACACCTGGAAGGGTTATTGACCACATAAACAGAAGGACATTGAAGTTGGGTAACGTAAGTATGATGATACTTGATGAAGCTGATGAAATGTTTGACATGGGATTCAGAGATGATATCGAGCTGGTAATGAACAAGCTGCACGAAGATAGGCAGACTATTTTCTTTTCTGCTACAATGCCACCAGAAATAAGGAGATTTGCAGAAAGATATCAAAGGGACCCCGAGTTTATCAAAGTGGTTCACAAGGAAATGACTGTTCCAAGCGTGGAGCAGGCATATTTTGAACTTAAGCAGCATATGAAGACGGAAATTCTAAGCAGACTAGTTGATATACACAATCCAAAACTTTTATTGGTATTCTGCAACACAAAGAGGAAAGTAGATGAGCTGACAGGAGAACTGCAGGCAAGAGGCTACTCGGTGGATGCACTTCATGGCGACCTTAAACAGAATCAAAGGGATAATGTCATGGGCAAGTTCAGAAAAGGAGCCATCGACATTCTTGTTGCCACGGATGTTGCCGCCAGAGGACTGGACGTTGATGATGTTGATATGGTAATTAACTACGACATACCACAGGACGAAGAATATTATGTACACAGGATTGGCAGAACTGCAAGGGCAGGTAGAGATGGAGCAGCACTCAGCTTTGTTTCAGGAAGAGAAATCTACAAGCTCAAGGACATTCAAAAGTATACCAAAACAAAAATTGAGAGAAGAGACCTCCCAACCTTGAAGGACATCAAGGAGCAGCATACAGATACTGTTCTTGCTAAAATAAGAGAGGGAATTGAGTCAGACGAGCTTAATGCTCATTCATCAATGATAGACACCCTTCTTCAGGAAGAGTACAACTCCTTTGATATTGCCAGCGCACTATTAAAGATGTATCTTGAAGAAAACAAGATGATTGAGAAACATCAGGAACTTGATATGGTGGATAAGGACAAAAAACAAAAGACTTCAGGTAATACAACAAGAGTTCATGTAAATGTAGGAAAAGAGCAGGGAATAAGTCCAAGACATTTACTTTCTGCAATATTCCAGGAAACCGGACTGAGCAAGAAACTTATCGGAAACATTGATGTCTACGACAAGTTCACCTTTATGGAAATTGAAGGAGATTATACAGATGTAGTTATGAATGGCCTTAATGGTAAAAAGATCAAGGGTCAGAAGATAAAGATTGAAAGAGCCAGCGAAAAGAAAAAGAAGAAAAAATAATAAAATTAAAAGTTACAACCCTAGGATCTTTAATATCTTAGGGTTGTTTTTTTATTGTAGCTCTTAGACCTTTCTCTTCCTTTTGGCGGATTCTCCTGAAATTTGGAAGATGCTTGTAGATGCTCAGCAAAGAAAGGGCTATAGCAATAAGGAGACAGGGAATTCCAAACCCATAAACGGCTGTAGCTAAAACAAAAAATATCAATAGTCCCACAGTTCCAATAACGATATAGTCGGTTATAATTGTCAGAACGAGGACCACAAGCACGCCAAGGATACCAAGGAATATATCGATTGAAAAAAGAATGCCAACTGTTGAGGCTGTACCCTTGCCACCCCTAAATCCCATAAAGAAGGGATAGTTGTGTCCCAGGACAACGGCTGCCCCACTTACATATACCGGAAGCATCCCATCAGTCTCCAGAATTTGAGGAAACAAAAATCTGACTATTGCTGCAGCTGCAATAGCTTTTAATATATCAAGGATTGCAACAGCAACCCCTGCTGACATGCCAAGTGACTGCGCAGCATTGGTAGCCCCCGAATTTTTTTGCCCCAGAGTTCTGATATCAACGTTTTTTACTACCTTGCCAAAAATATATGCAGATTGTAGACACCCAAACAAGTATCCTATGACGATTATTGCCATATAATAGACCATTTTTTTCACCTCGCCTATTTTAAAGTATACTATACTATGCAAAAGTAAAACAGGGAGCTTGTCCACTTATTTTAAAACAGATAAAAATGAGATGCTCCCTGATAGGTGGCATATGTAGGAAAATCTTGATATAATGATAAAAAAGGGATTGGAGGAATATCGATGAAAATGTTTAAGAGCGACAACACCTCTGGGGTTCATCCAAAAATAATGGATGCAATAATAAAGGCAAACCAGGGATACGCCCACGCATATGGAGAGGATGATATATCCAGGAGGGCAGAGGAAAAAATCCAGGAGCTTCTTGGCTGTAAAGCAGGTGTTTTCTTTGTGACAACGGGAACTGCTGCAAATGTAATCGGACTTTCAGGACTTATAAGACCATATGAAGGAATTGTGGCAGCTGATTCTGCCCATATAAATGTAGACGAATGTGGAGCAATGGAAAAATTTGCAGGCAACAAGATTATATATATCCCTAACAAGGAGGGAAAGATTTCACCAGATGATATCGAACCTCTGCTGGAGGTAGTGGGAGACGAGCATTCTGTTCAACCAAAAGTAATATCAATATCTCAATCAACGGAGATGGGTACGCTTTATTCAGTGGGGGAAATAAAAGCATTGGCTGATTTCGCCCATAACAACCATATGATGCTCCACGTGGACGGAGCAAGAATTGCAAACGCAGTTGCGGCCATTGGTACAACCTTCGAGGAAATGATAACTGATACAGGGGTAGATCTTTTTAGCTTTGGAGGAACCAAAAACGGCATGATGATGGGAGAGGCGATTGTCTCCATGAGGGATGAATTTACAAGAAGCTTCTTGTTTCACAGAAAGCAGGGGATGCAGCTGGTATCAAAAATGAGATATATGAGCGCCCAGTATATTGCATACCTGGAGGATGACCTTTGGCTTCAAAATGCAAGAAATGCAAACCAGATGGGACAGTATCTGGCAGACAGCATTTCAGCACAAAATGGTGTTGAACTATTCGCTCCCGTAAGCACAAACATGGTGTTTGCATACATGGACAAGGGGCTGATAGAACACCTTTTGAATCACTTCAAGTTTTATGTTACTGATCCAGCTGAAGGTCTTGTGAGATTTGTGACCTCCTTTGACACCACAAAGGAAGATGTGGACGAGTTCGTAGATTATATAATCAACTACAACAACAAATAGAAAACAAAAATATGCTTCCATATGACCACAGAATATCCTCAAGGATAATCTGTGGTCATATTTTTTTAACAAATTTTGACCTAGGTCAAAGATTTATGGAGTGGACTAGCCTATAATTAAACCAATAAGAGAAATAAAGGAGGAGTTATAATGAAAAAAACTTACCAGCTGGACACGCTGACATGTCCATCATGCACAATGAAGCTTGAAGGGATGCTCAAGAAGACAGAGGGCGTAAAGGAATATGAGGTACTCTTCAATTCATCAAAAATCAAGCTGGAGTACGATGAAAATGTAGTTGATTCAGAGACTATAAAGAACAACATAGCCAAGCTGGGCTTTGAGGTATTGAAGGAGAAGTAAAAACAGGAGGGGAAGATTATGCCAGAGGTAAGTAAAAAATACAGGGTTATACTGGCAACTGTTCTTGTGGTGATATCATTCATTCTCAAGGAGACATCAGGCTATGCACCCATAACAATAGGATTTATGCTTGCAACAACTCTTGTGGCAGGTCTTCCAATATTCAGAAACGCTTTTGAAGCATTGAAGTACAGGATAGTTGGGATAGATGCACTTGTCACAATTGCTGTGACGGGAGCCCTGTTTATAGGAGAGTACTGGGAAGCAGCAGCAGTCACATTCCTGTTTATGCTAGGTGACTACCTGGAGTCAAGGACCATTGAAAAAACAAGGTCATCCATCAAGGCACTTCTTGACCTTGCACCTGATACCGCAAGAGTCATCAGGGACGGAAAGGAAGTTTTGGTGGATCCCGAGGATGTCATTCAAGGCGAGACTGTGATTGTAAAACCTGGAGAGAAGATATCAGTAGATGGAACTGTACTTGAGGGCAATGCCTATTTAAACCAGGCCGCGATTACCGGTGAATCACTTCCGATACCAAAGGCTCTTGAGGATGAGGTTTTCTCAGGTACAATATTGGAATCTGGATACCTTAAAGTAAGAGCAGACAAGGTGGGAGATGACACCACCTTTGCAAGGATTCTTGAAATGGTAGAGGAGGCACAGGACAAGAAGGCAAAGACTCAAAAGTTCCTCGAAAAGTTTTCAAGATACTACACTCCAGGAATAATAGCGTTGTCAGCAGTGTTGTACCTCTTCACAAGAGACCTTGTTCTCTCTCTTACACTTCTTGTTATAGCCTGTCCGGGAGCACTAGTAATTTCAACACCAGTATCAATTGTTGCAGGCATTGGAAACGGTGCCAAGCACGGAGTACTTGTAAAGGGCGGAGAAATAATGGAGAAGCTTGGGAGTGTAAAGGTTCTTGCATTTGACAAGACAGGAACCCTGACAATCGGCAAGCCTGTCGTAACTGAGGTAATAGCATTTGGCATTGACGAGGATGAGCTTCTGAAAATTGCAGCCATTGGAGAAAGCTATTCAGAGCACCCGCTCGGAAGGGCTATTATAAACCATGCAAAGTCGAACCTGGGTGCTTACAATGGAACAGTAGATGATGCTGAAATTATTACAGGACATGGAATAAAGGCAAAAATAGAGGGTAAGGATTACCTTCTCGGAAACAGGAAGCTGTTTATAGAAAATGGTTACAAATTGGATCATATTGAGGAAACTCTGCAAAATGAGGAAAACAAAGGACAGACAGCCATTCTTGTTGGGTTGGACAAGGACGTATTGGGTATCATTGCTATAGCGGATGTAGTAAGGGAAGATGCAAAAAAACTTATCCAAAACATAAAATCTCTCGGTATCAAGAGGGTAGTCATGTTGACAGGCGACAATGAGAGAGCAGCAAAGGCAATAGCCGAGGAACTGGGAATTGATGAGTATTATGCAGAGCTTTTGCCGGAGGATAAGGTAAGGATTCTGATGGAGCTTCAGGGGAAATACGGAGCGACGGGAATGGTCGGTGACGGTGTGAATGATGCACCGGCTCTGGCTTCAGCAGATCTGGGAATAGCCATAGGAGGAGCCGGCAAGGATGTGGCCATGGAGACGGCAGATGTGATTCTAATGTCTGAGGAAATAAAGAAACTGTCTCACACAATAGGTCTTAGTAGAGCTACTGTGGCAAATATGAAGCAGAATATATATTTTGCAATCGGAGTAGCGGCTTTGCTTCTTCTAGGTGTTCTTGTAAAGACGGTTAACCTATCCTTCGGTATGCTGGTTCATGAAATAAGCGTACTGCTGGTAATAATAAATGCTGTTAGATTGCTGGGCTATGGAGATAAGGGAAGAACAAAGAAGAAGGTTCTACAGACAGGAGAATTAAAATGAAATGCAACTGTCAGGAAAGAGAAGGTCAGAATTGCATAGAGCTTGTGCCGATTTTCAGCAATCTTACAAAGGAAGAGATGTTCGAGATTGCCATGATCACACTTGAGAAGCACGTGGAAAAGGGAGAGGCCATATATACTGCCGGGGACAGACATGACAGCCTTTATGTGATTCACAAGGGCAAGGTCAAGATAACAAGAATCAGTGAATCAGGCAAAGAGCAGATACTGAGGGTTCTGGGGCCGGGAGAGTTTATGGGCGAGCTGACTCTTTTTTCAAAAGAGTTGACAAAGGACAATGCATTTGCCATGGAAAACACCATCATGTGCAGAATTGATGGTCAGGATCTTAAGGGGCTGATGTCGACATATCCTTCCATTGCCATGAAAATACTGGAGGAGTTGAGTCAGAGGCTGGAGAAGGCAGAGACCCTTGTTGAAGACATAAGCCTTTCTTCAGTGGAGAGAAGGATTGCAAAGAGCATACTGAGCCTTGAGGACAAGGGCATTGTAAAGCTCCAGATGACAAAGGGAAACTGGGCATCCCACCTTGGGATGAGTCAGGAGTCCCTGAGCAGAAAGTTGGGGCAGCTACAGGAGATGGGTCTGATAAAGCTGCAGGGGCAACGAATAATCCACGTTCTGGACAAGGAAAAACTCGCAGAAATAGAATAAAGCCCAATCTGGGCTTTATTTGGGCTTGTATTTGTCTTCCATAAGCTGGAGAAGGTTGATATATCTTGCCTTGGTTCCTGAACTTGTGGCTTCATCCTCCACAATGTCACAGTCAGAATCGACTTTGGACTTTATCTCATCAGGAAGCATGTTTTCTGCAAATTTGTACAATGCAGTATTCTCCCTTTCAATATGTCTGTCAAGAAGGTCGGTGTAGGCGATGGCATTGCCGATGATGTCGAGTCTGGCCCTGTCATCACCTTCTTTGAATGCCTTGTATCCGGTCTCCAGGTTGGCGATAAACAATCTGCCCTGGTCATGTTCAATATACATTCCCGTGATTGCGCCTGATTTAGCCAGCTTCTCAATCTGCTGGTTCATGGCTTTAAAGAGGATGTCCTCCTCCTTGCCGTGATGAAGCTTGTCGGCATAGTTCCTTACAAAATCAATTATTTCCGGGAGGTCATCCAGGTGGTAGTTTCCTCCGGTCATAATCCGGTAGGCTACTTCCCTGAGAACCTTGAGCA
Organism: Bacillota bacterium; assembly: GCA_051744365.1. GTDB lineage: Bacteria > Bacillota > Clostridia > Tissierellales > Tissierellaceae > Gudongella. Next base: position 26,118 of record JBNJCX010000003.1, on the reverse strand, counting down.
TTCTTCGGATGTTCCTGTGCTCTTCAACCATTATTTCAATAGATTTCAAATTATCACCTCATATTAATTATTTGTTCAAGGTTATTTTACCCTAAATATCTGGGGTATAACATAGGCACACACGACAAGGGGAACTATTCCTCATCTCCCATAGCAAGAGATATTGGCAAGTGCTTAAGGTAGTTGAGGAATATGGCACCTTGTTTAAAGGCGGTTGTATGTTTTTTGCAATTTGGCAGAAAACCAATTTAAATTATAGTTTTAGAAGGAGGGTTTTCAATGAGCTTCAAATTGACAGAAAAGGTAGAATGGGTAGGAAAGATCGACTGGGAGTTGAGAAAGTTCCATGGTGATGAGTACTCCACAAACAAGGGTTCATCCTACAATTCCTATTTGATAAGGGATGAGAAGACAGTTTTGATAGACACTGTATGGGCACCATATGACAAAGAATTTGTAGACAATCTAAAGAAGGAAATAGACCTCAATGAAATAGACTATATAATCGCTCAGCATGGAGAGGTTGACCATAGTGGTTCCTTGTCGCTACTGCTTAAGGAAATACCAGACACTCCTGTGTATTGCACTAAGAATGGAAAGAAGATTCTTCAAGGGCATTATCATGAGGACTGGAATTTCGTTGAGGTAAAGACAGGTGATACTCTTCCAATCGGAGAATCAACATTGACATTTGTTGAAGCAAGAATGCTTCACTGGCCTGACAGTATGATGACATATATGAGTGGAGAAAATATTCTTTTCAGCAATGACGCATTTGGTCAGCACTATGCATCAGAATTTTTCTATAATGACAAGGTAGACCAATGTGAGTTATGGGAAGAAGCTATCAAATATTATGCAAATATCCTTACTCCATTCAGCAAGCTTGTTACAATGAAAATAAATGAAATACTGGGATTTGAGCTGCCGCTTAATATGATAGCCCCATCACACGGAGTAATCTGGAGGGACAATCCAGCACAGATAGTTGAAAAGTATCTGGATTGGGCTGATAGCTATCAGGAAAATCAGATTTCAATAATTTATGATTCAATGTGGCATGGAACAAGAAGGATGGCTGAAGGAATGATGGAGGGGATAAGAAAAGCCGATCCTGAAGTCACAGTCAAGCTTTTCAATGCAGCCATAACTGACAAAAATGATGTTATCACAGAAATATTCAAGTCTAAGGGGATATTGCTTGGATCTTCGACTGTAAACAAGAGTATACAGCATGCAGTTGGGGGACTGATGGAAATGGTCAAAGGCCTTGAATTCCAAAACAAGAAAGCTGCCGCATTCGGATCCTACGGATGGAGCGGAGAATCCATAAAAATACTTGAAGGGAAGTTGAAGGAAGCCAAATTTGAGATTGTACAGGATGGAATCAAATCACTTTGGAATCCTAGTGATGAAGCTATGGAGGAATGCATAGACTTCGGAAAGAGATTTGCAGAAAGCTTCAGATAGAAATTATGGGCGGGGGGATACCTCGCCTTTATTAATTTGAGTGTAAAAGAGAATATTACGGGTAACATAATCCTATGAAGAACAATATGAAACTTTGATGAATGTTTTTGAAGAAATGTAGAAAACTTCACTTAGACCTTATAACAAAGAAAGCAGGTAGGATTATGAATATAGTAATTGCACATTGTGGACTTGGGGATGTAATGAACGCTGAGAATACAGTCACCCATATCGAAGAAGGAATTAGAAAATCAATACCTGGGGCAAATATTAACAGCTATCCACTCCTCAGGGGAGACAACCCATTGGCACAGGTTGAGGCTTTCGGTGGAGAAATTGTAACAACAGAGACCACAGACCCTCTTTACAGGAAAATCAGCGCAAGATATGGGATACTTGAAGGAGACCAGGTTGTTATTGATCTTAAGGAGGCTTCAGGTCTGGAAAGGCTACAAGAGCACGAAAGAAATCCGTTGCTTACAACTACTTACGGGACAGGGCTGTTGATCAAGGATGCCCTGGACAGAGGATTAAGAGACTTTTACGTATTTACTCACGGATCTGCAACCAATGACGGAGGAGTGGGCCTTTTGACTGCTCTTGGATACAGATTCCTGGATAGGGAAGGGGAATCCATTACACTTAATGGAAGTGGATTATATTCAATCAGAGAGATTGACACTACAGATGTAGACAGCCGAGTAAAGGAATCGCGATTTACTCTTGTTACAGACTATAAAGATCTGTATTCTGGTGTACGGGGAATTGCATACAACTATGGGCCATTGAAGGGAGCAAGCCCATTGATGATTCAGTCTCTGGACAGAGGCTTGAGGAATTACGCCATAGAGGTTGAAAAAGCGACAGGCGTTGATGTCGAAAAGGTCAAGGGAACAGGTGCAGGTGGAGGCACAGGCGCTGGGATGGTAGCTTTTCTAAGAGCTGAGATAATGACATTTATTGAAGCCTTTGTGCAGATGACCAGAGTATATGAAGAAATCAAGGAAGCAGATCTGGTGGTAGTAGGTTCGAAGGAGGTAAGGAATCCCAGAACTATGCATAGGGGAATGATGGCAACTGTGGAAATGGCCCAGAAGAACCATATACCTGTCGTTGGGATTTTCGGAAGTCTCTCAAAGGGCTATGAAGAGCTTTATTCCAAGGGATTCAGAGGAATCTATTCCCTGTACAATCATCCTTACGGAGAAGGCGCATCGTGGGATAAGCCAGCTGAAGTAACTGAGAAAATGGTAGCAGCCATTGCACACCTTTTTATGGCAGGAGAAGAATAGAAATGAATGACGGAAAAAGATATAATAACCTGAACAGCCACTTAAGACAGATTTTTGGTGGAAAGGTTGCAAAGTTGTCCCTGGACGGAAGATTCAGCTGTCCCAACAGGGACGGTTATAAGGGAAGCCGAGGATGCCTTTTTTGTGGGGAAAAGGGCTCTGGAGAATTCGCATCAGGAACGGGGAATATCCAGGATCAGCTTAACGAACAAATTGAACTGCTGAGCAAAAAGTGGAATGCTGATAAATATATAGCCTACTTTCAGTCCTTTACAAATACCTATGGATCAGTAGAAAAGCTCAAAGAAACCTTTGAACCTGTGCTGGAGAATAAAGGAGTCGTTGGGATTGCAATCGCAACAAGGCCTGATTGTCTGCCGGAGGAGGTCCTGGATTATCTCTCAGAATTGAACAAAAGAACATTCTTGTGGGTTGAACTCGGTTTACAGACCATCCATGAAGATACTGCCAGGCTTATAAGGCGAGGGTATCCTTTGAAAACCTATAAGGATGCAATAGAAGATTTGAAAAATAGGGGGATAAGAACTGTGACCCACCTGATAGTTGGCCTTCCATATGAGACTAGGGAACAGATTATTCAATCAGCAGAATATGTAGCAAGGACAAGCACATGGGGCATTAAGCTTCACTCACTGTATATTCAGAAGGATACGGATTTATACAATATGTATCTAGGGGAACCATTTCCTGTTATGACTAGGGAGGAATATGTAAGTATAATAGCTGATATAATATCAGTACTTCCAAAAGATATGGTCATACACAGAATAACAGGTGATGGAGACAGGACTCTTTTATATAAGCCACAATGGAGCAGAGACAAGTTGAAGGTAATAGCTTCAATAGACAAACGGCTTAAGGAAGAGGATATCTGGCAGGGATCAAAATCTGAATTGTAATTGAATTGTAAAGACTTCTTACTGGAGAGGTCTTTTTTTTGGGTATATATGTCACAAGAGCATGTTAAATGAAAGTGAGGTGCAGATATGACAAACAAGAAGTGGTTAGTGGTCTTGATGTCTCTGATAATGGTGCTTGCCTTGGCGGCCTGCGGAAACAAAGAAGAGGAAGCTAAGGAGCCTGAAGCTCAGCCACCGGTCCAGGAGGAACCAGTTCAGGAAGCCGAAGATGATGAGAAGGAAGTTATAATGAATGAGTTCAGAACAATGGTAGAGGATGAGCAGGCATCTGCTGAGAACATAAAGGAATTCATCGATGAGAATCTTCCAACCCTTGGGGAGCTGGAGGGAAATTACATGCTGGACAGCCTGGAAAGTGCACTTAAAAGGGGGATAAGGGACATAAACAGGGACCTAATGGAATTTGAAGCAGATAGTGAACTGATAGATCTTATGGGAGACGATTTTGATCTCAAACCTGAGATGATTGAAGAAATTGAAAACGATGAACTGAAAGCAGCTGTGCAAAGCGCATATGACAAGCATTACAAGCTTATAAGAAGAGAAGGACAAGTTGAAGCTGTAATAGACTATTCAAGTCTCCAATCATACGAATCCAAAGTAACTGATGAGTGGAAGGAATATTTGGAAATAATGGCAATCGAGTCCGACTATTCAGCATTTAATGACGGAGCATTGATGATCTCATTTGATCAGCTGGCTGAAAGGATCTTGAGGATTGAGAACTATCTTAACAGATATATATCCGGCTCAAGGCAGGAAGAACTTCTGGAATTGTATGAAAATCAGCTGACAGTATATTACAAAGGACTCCCAAATACTCCAATAGCTGAATATGACAGCGGAGTGGTAATGGAGAATGTATACAAGTCCTATGAAAGCACTGCAGCAAGTGAGGGATATGTAACATCAAGTATGATAAATGAGTATATGTTGGCCATCAGGGACAACGACATGATAGTGGATGAAGAGATACTTGCCCTTGCAGACCAATATATTGATGAGTCAGTGAGAGTACTGAGGGAATTTAAGTAGAAGAAGGAGTCCATAGGGGGCCTGTTTGGCCCCTTATATTTGTGTCAACAATCATATTCAAGGGTATATATATTAAAGTTTATAGAGGGAGTGATAAAATGAGTGAGTTAATTGACAATAGAGGGAAAATGCCATACGACAAGGAAAAGCTTGAAAAATTGAAGGAGGTAATAAAGGAGCTCCATGCGGGGAAGACTGTTGCTGAGGTTAAGGAGAAGTTTGCAGATGTGATTGCGGGAACCTCACCTCTTGATATATCAAGAATGGAGGTGGAGCTGGTTAAGGACGGTTTGCCAATTGAGGAGATCCAGAACCTGTGTGATGTCCATGCAGAAGTATTCAAGGGCTCCATTGAAGAGATACATCACGCTGAAGAGGTTCCGGGACACCCGGTATATACACTCCGTAAGGAGAATGAAGCTCTTGTGGAGCTTATGGAGGAAACAATACCTGAAAACCTTAAGGAGTTTATGGAAGATGATTCTGATGACAACCGGTTCGAGCTGGTTGGGGACATCAATCTGCTTTGGGATATAGACAAGCATTACAGCAGAAAGGAAAATCTGATTTTCCCATACCTTGAAAAGGCTGGAATAACAGCACCACCACAGGTAATGTGGGGAGTTGATGATGAAGTTAGGGAAAAAATAAAGGCTGCAAAAAAGGAGCTTGTTGAATACTCAGGAAACAAGGAGCTTGTAAAGGAGAAAATACTGGCTGCAACTGAGCAGGCAGTAGATATGATATTCAAGGAGGAGAGTATACTTTTCCCAATGACTCTGGATATCTTGACAGAGGATGAGTGGATTAAGGTGTATGAAGGATCCCATGAGATCGGGTATGCAATAATTCCTCCACAGAAGGAATGGGAGCTGAAAAGAGTCAATGTTGTTAAAACTGAAGAGGATAAGGGAATAATAGAGAGTGGGTTTGTAAAATTCGATACAGGGATACTCTCTTCCAAGGAACTTGAGCTTATGCTTAACAATATACCGGGAGACATTACATTTGTGGACAAGGATAACATCGTAAAATACTTCTCTCAAGGTAAAGAGAGAATATTTGCAAGGACGAAGGCCATAATTGGACGTACAGTTGAAAATTGCCATCCTCCAAAGAGTGCCCATATAGTTGAGGAGCTGGTAAATGACTTTAAAAGAGGCGAGAAGGACTCAGAAAGCTTCTGGATCCAGATGGGAGACAAATTTGTCCTAATACAATATTTTGCTGTAAGGGATGAAAATGGTGAATTCATGGGAACGCTGGAGCACACCATGGACATAGCTCCCATGAGAGCTCTTGAAGGTGAAAAGAGGTTGATGACATAACAGAGCATGTTAATATATCAAGATAGTCTATAAAGGAGGTCGTTAATATGAGCAAGGTTTTAGTTATGTTGGCAGAAGGATTTGAAGAGGTAGAAGCGCTTACGGTGGTAGACTACCTCAGAAGAGCAGCAATCGATGCAATTATGGTTTCTACAGGAGAGGATATTCAGGTGACGGGCGCTCACGGGATAAATGTTAAGGCTGACATAATGATTCCAGATATCAAGGACCCATTGGAATATAGAGGGATATTCATACCAGGAGGACTTCCGGGAGCCACAAACCTCAGGGACGACGAAAGAGTAACGGACCTTGTAAGAGAAATGGCTCAGGCAGGGAAGATGATTGCATCAATATGTGCCGGGCCAATAGTCCTTTCAAAAGCAGGAGTAATCGATGGGAAAAAGGTTACCAGTTATCCCGGCTATGTAAGGGAACTGGTGGGATCCATTTATAGGGAGGATTTTGTAGTAAGAGACGGAAACATAATTACCTCAAGAGGCCCTGCAACTGCAGTATTTCTGGCGATGGAGATAATCCGATATCTTCAGGGAGATGAAAAGCTCCGAGAACTTAGAAAAGCCATACTCCTGGACCTGGTTGAGGAAAAGAAACGAGGTTAAGGCCTCTTTTCTTTTTTTTAAACGATGCTTATGGAGTATATAAATGGGGTTTGTATCCAAATTGTAACACTAAGGACTGCATAAATAATTGTAAATATACCTCAATTATAGTATCATATAATGTAGCACAAAAACGAATGAGGTGTACTATGAAAAAACAGTTTATCGCAGTGTTTGTTTCCTTTTTTCTTATTTTCGGATTAATTTATGGAATTCTTGCCAATACTATTTTCGATGATGATACTGTGGTGGCAACAGATCCGGAAGAGACAGAGGAGCCAGTAGATGATGAAGAACCAGCTGAAGATGAAAAAAATGATATATTATTCCTGCTAATGGGTGTAGATGCCCAGGATATAACCCAATCAGAGGGAACCAGGACAGATACTATGATGCTTACAAGTGTTGACCTTGATACAGGTAAAATCAGCATTCTGTCAATTCCAAGGGATACAAGGACCACGGTTCAGGGCAGGCAGGATAAGATAAACGCAGCCCATGCATATGAGGGAGCTGAATATGCCGTAGAGGTTGTAGGAGCTCTATTGGATATTGACCTGGAATACTACGTGAAGGTGGATTACCAGATAGTACAGGATGTTGTAAATGCAATTGGCGGAGTAACAGTTGAAGTACCCTTTGACATGAAATACAGTGACCCGACTTCAGAGCCACCCTTAAATATCAATATTAAGAAGGGTGTACAGACCCTAGATGGCAAGAATGCTCATGATTTCCTGAGATTCAGACACAACAACAATTTGACTGTAGGTTATGCCGATGGAGACGTGGGAAGGACAAAGGCACAGCAGTATTTTATGAAGGAGCTTGTAAAGCAGACCATTAAGCCAAAGAATCTTCTAAAGCTTCCAATGCTTGTTGAGACATACTTTGATAATGTGGAAACCAATATACCGATAAGGGTGATGCTCAAGGGAGCTCTTGCAGCAAACAAAATTGATGTTGATTCCATGGAGACGGCAACATTACCTGGTGGGGGCAGCTATATAGGAGGCATAAGCTACTATATTCACGATGCGGCCGAAACCGAGGAAGTTATCAGAAGCATGTTCAGAAATTACTTAGTGGATTGATTTTCTACCACAAGAATAATTAAAAGAGGTGTAATTATGCGAAGGGTAAGAAAGAAAGAACATATTGAAAATTATCTGAAGACTTCCTACAGGGGTGATACTTTGCTTGGGGATGTTTTTATTGCTCACAATGCTCTGCCAGAGCTGAATTTTGATGAGATTGACACAAGTACAGAGTTTATGGGTAAGAAAATTGCCAACCCTATAATGATAAATGCAATGACGGGAGGATCTGAATTTTCCCAGGATATAAATAAAGACCTTGCTACTTTGGCAAAGGAGCTTGGTATACCCATGGCCGTGGGCTCAGAGACTATTGCTCTTGAAGATGAAGAAAGTCAGGAATCCTTTAGGGTTGTCAGGGAAATAATAGGTTCGGAAGGCATAGTAATCGCAAACTTGAGTGGACTTGCATCTCTCGACGATGCAAAAAAAGCTATTGATATCATCGATGGAGATGCCATTCAGCTACACCTTAACCTTGCTCAGGAGCTTGTTATGGAGGAAGGGGACAGAGAATTCAGAGGCGTTCTAAAAAATATAGAATCTATAGCTAAGGGAGTCGACAAGCCCTTGATTGTAAAAGAAGTAGGTTTCGGCATATCATACGAAGTTGGTAAAAAGCTCTATGATGTCGGTGTACGATACCTTGATATATCAGGCTACGGCGGTACAAACTTTATTGAGATAGAGAATCTGAGAAACCAGGAAGTGGACTTTTCAGAGCTTTATTCCTGGGGAATCCCAACAGCTGCAGCACTTGTGCAGTGCAGAAGGCTTCCAGAAGACATGAGACTTGTGGCTTCTGGAGGAGTCAGAAATTCCATAGATATTGTTAAGTCCATTGCACTTGGAGCTGATATCGCTGCAATAAGCGGTGAGTTGCTTGCGTACCTTGTTCACGGAGGATATGCAAATGCAAAGGATTATCTGGAAAGCACACTTTACAAGATGAGGGTCTTGATGATGCTTCTTGGAAAGGGAAATATTCAGGAACTAAAGAAAACAGATTATAAACTAACAGGAAAACTGAAGGAAATAGTTTAGAAGAAAGGGGTTCCTATAGGGACCCTTTTGTCGTATGAAGGAGGTGTCAGGGTGAAGCATAAAGTTATTGATAGACTTCACGAAGCAGAAGGTTTCGTTTCAGGAGAAAAGCTCTCTGAGGAATTCGGACTCAGCAGAACTACAATATGGAAGTATGTAAAATCCTTGAAAGATGATGGATATGCGATAGAAGCAGTGACAAGAAAAGGGTACAGGCTAGTGGCATCGCCTGATATCGTGAATTACGATGAGATAAAGGATATTTTACACACAAAAATAATTGGCAAAGAAATGATATACTTTGGCTCTCTCGAATCCACCAATAAAACAGCCAAGGAAATTGCCCCAGGACATGCTGAGGGAACTGTGGTTGTGGCAGAACGGCAGACCAAAGGAAGAGGAAGACGAGGCAGAGAATGGGTGTCGCCCAACAAGAAAGGACTTTATTTTTCTGTGATTTTAAAACCTGATACCGATCCCACAAAAGTCGCTAAACTGACTTTACTTGGAGCTGTCGCTGTGAATAGGGGACTGTTTGATCTGGGAATTAAATCTGAAATTAAATGGCCAAATGACATAGTTATCAATGGTAGGAAAGCGGCGGGTATCCTGACTGAGATGAGCTGTGAGCTTGGAGCAATTAATCATGTAATTCTTGGGATTGGAATAAATGTCAACCAGTTTGAGGAAGAAATTCCTGATGCGCTGAAAGGGAAGGCTACATCCCTGTATATTGAGCAGGGTAAAGCAATTGAAAGAAAGATGCTTTTTGCAGCCGTACTTGACAGACTTGAAGAATTCTACGAAGAATTCAAGATAGATGAGAATGTTGACAGGGTTCTTGATATATGCAGGGAGGAATCTGCTGTTATAGGAAAGGACATAATAGTCATTCAAGGAAATGTCTCAAGAAAGGGTCTTGCAATTGGAATAAACCACAATGGAGAGCTACAGGTTAAGTTTAAAACAGGTCTTGAAGCCTTGTACTCAGGAGAGGTATCCATACGTGGAGAGGAAGGATATATGCAGCATACCGGAGAATAGACCGGTATGCTGTTAATTTTTTTGACGTATTTTGCTAATTCGATTTCCTAGATAAACAGCAACAACAAGCTTTAATGCATCGCCTGGAAGGAAGAGAAGAAGTCCCAAATTAAGGATAGCTTTAAGGGATAGACCGCTGTCCATCACATAATTCAGTATAAAGGCCATATAGGGTATGCCCAGCAGGTACATAACGAAGGTGGCGGTAATACCTGCAAGGAAAAAACCTGGGATTGTCCTATGCTCTTTTGAAATAATCGATGCAACAATGCTTGCAGCCACAAAGCCCACGAGAAATCCGAAGCTAGGTTTTAGGATAGTCTGCAATCCACCTGTAAATCCTGAAAATATTGGAACGCCAGCCAAGCCAATTCCTATGTAAACTATCTGTGACATGGCGGCTGCCCTGGGTGTAAGCAGAAAGCCAGCCAGGAGTACAAAAAGGGTCTGCAGCGTTATGGGTACGGGACCCAGAGGGATGGATACAAATGCGCCGATTGCAGTCAATGCAGAGAAAAGGGAAATCATCGTAAGTTCGCGGGCTGTGATTTTCATATGTCCTCCTATTGTCAACTTAATAATCTAAGTATAAGTTTACAATTAAAATAAAAAATATACAAGAAAAATCTTGATGTGGTATCCTTTGCTGTTCAGCTTGTTAAGGTATACATCATCAACCCATACGGCGATAATACTGAGTTTGGAAGCTGTATTCGGAAGCATGCTTGGGATTATACTTCTGGGAGAGAGTTTGACTGTTAAGTTTATTATCGAATGCGCAGCAATATTCATATCAGTGTTGGCCAGCGAAACCAGATTTGCATTTTTAAGACCTAGAAAAAAGAAGATCCTCGCGTAGAGTCTTTTTGGGTACTTGGGTATCAATTAGAAAACAGGTGAAAGGAGTAGGCCATGAGAAAAGAATATGTTGAATACATGAAGGACTTGCCCATCAATATATACCTTGCTTCCATTGAGCAGTATCCTCTTCATTGGCAGGATGCCATAGAGGTTATTTTTGTGCTGGAAGGCTCAGTAAGAATTGGAATTGAAAGTGAAACCTATGTCCTGGATAAGAGGGAGCTTGAGATAATAAATCCCAACGAGGTTTATAGAATGGAAGGGATTGACGATAACCTTGTTCTGATAATGCAGATAGACCCTGGTTTCTTTGAAAAGTACTACGAGGATGCGAGGGATACCTTCTACTACACAAACTCTTCAGACGACAATGCACAGGAAGAGGAGAAGTATTATCAGCTGAGGACCTTTATTTCCATACTGGTATATGAGGCGGTTTCAAAGTTGGATGATTACCAAGACCAGATTGAAGACAACCTGCTTTCCATGATGTACCATCTTCTGAATAATTTTCATTACCTATTCTACGATGAGGAAAGTCTTAAAGAAGACGAGATACAGCTAGGCAGATATCACAGGATTATGAAGTACCTGAGCAACAACTACATGAATAAAGTAAGCCTGCAGGATATTGCCAAGCAGGAGTTTTTGAGCTCCCAATATCTTTCCTACAAGATTAAGGAAGTGTTTGGGCACGGCTTCAACGAATACCTGAACCAGATAAGGGTAGAAGAATCTACAAAATTACTGCTTGATACGGATAAATCCATAAGTGAGATTTCTGAGGAGGTTGGGTTTTCACATCCAAGATATTTCAACAAGCATTTCAAGATTCACTACAACTGTACACCCGTTCAATACAGAAAAAACAACAAGGTTTCTGAAAAACAGCTTGAGAAAATGAGAAACATCAAATACAAAGACCTCAAGGAAGCATTGCCTTATCTTGAAGGCTATCTTATAGAGTATGAAAGATTCAATTATGACAACAGAATTTTCAGACTGGATGTGGATTTGAAGAAGGAAGCGGTAGATGAAGCACTGAAGCCTCTGCTTATTGACCTTGGAGACATATCCCTGCTCCTTGAGGAAGAAAACAGAAGAGTCCTTCGGGAGATACAAGGCGAGATAGGATTCAAATATTGCCTTGTAAACAATCTCTTCTCTGACAATATGGATATATACAGAGGGAAAAACAGAATGTTTATCAACTGGACAAGGGTTGAGAATATCCTTGAATTCCTCGAAGACTTGAAGATTTTTCCCATTATATCAACAAAAAATGTGGAGAACTATATAATTGACGACTTCAAAAAGACCTTTGCCCATGTTTACAATGACCTGAACAGGTGGCTTCATAAGGACCCTGAAGAACTGGAACCTGTTTTTCCGGTTGAGGATATCAACCAAAACCACGATACCCTGTTTATGGCACCATATATTCTCTACAGCTATACAGCAGATAAAAGGCGAGTTGTGCTTAAGATGATGGATGAGATCTGGAAGGACACGGCTCTTGACAACGAGACATTCTTTGGAGGTAGCGGAATTTTTACAGCAAATTATTTGAACAAGCCATCCTTCTATGCATACAAATTTCTGTCACTTCTCGGGGAAGAGGTGCTCTACAAAGGGGAGGGCTATTTAATCTGCAGATCGGATGAAGGTTACCAGATACTTCTTTACAATCCACCGATAGTATCACAAGAGGATATTTATAGCGACAGCTTGCCCACTAAGCTTAAGGAAAAGAAGCTTTCAATAAACCTTTACAATATGGACAGGGATTTTCAGATTACCAAGTATGATTTAAACAGAAGCTATGGCTCGGTCTATGACAAGTGGCTGTTCCTTGGAAGACCTGAGAGGCTTTCAGGGGAGCAATGGACTCTTCTAGACAACTACGTCCACCCCAACGTGAGCTTCTACCACGGAAAAAGGGCAACAGTTTTCAATATACTGGCCAATGTCAAACCAAATGGCTGCATATTATATACTCTCAATTATGGACATAATCAGTAAAAAAAGTGTACTATCTTAAGGTTTTGGGAAAATCCAATTTTTCCGATTTGCCCAAAATAATCCAGATTAGTCCCTAAGCTAGTGAATGGCTTAAAACCTTCAGAATGATAAAATATATATATCAACTGGAGGTTTTATTATGAGTAACAAAGATTTTGGAGTGGAGAAAATCAGCAGGCTTCTTTTCAGGTTTTCAATTCCTGTGATTTTGTCTATGCTGGTAAGTGAATTATATAGTATGGTGGACACCTTTTTCGTAGGAAGAGAAGTAGGTGGAGAAGGAATCGGAGCCCTTGTGGTAGTATTTCCCCTTCAGAGAATATTAATGGCAATAAGCATTATGATTGCAGTGGGTACTGCAACAGCATTTTCAAGACACAGTGGAAACAACAATATCGGAAAAGCAAGACAGGTTCTGCAAACGGGATTTTCTTTGATGTTTTCAATTATGATACCCGTTTCAATAGGAATTTTTATATTCAGGAATCAGATTGTAGGAATAATGGGAGCTGGAGCAGAGATTAGTTCTTTGGCTGCTACATATCTTGGAATAATAATAATCGGGACTACTTTTTTAGGGATGACCATATTTATATCCCATAATATGATAGCCCTTGGAAACCCAAAGGTTTCAATAATAAGTACCAGCATTGGAGCGGTAATAAATATAATCCTCGACTTCGCTCTTGTCCAGGGAATCGGCATGGGAGTACAGGGAGCGGCCATTGCAACCGCTACATCACAGATTGCAGGATTTGCCTACGCCTTCTATCACTACACAGGTATGAGAAAGAAATACAATATACCGTTGAAGTATAAGTTGGATTTTAAGCTGATAGCGCCAATATTGCTCGTGGGAGTATCTGCATTTGTAACTGAGGCAGAGGACGGTATTCTTATGGGAGTACTGAGCAGTCTTCTTACAAGTACAGCAGGAGACCAGGGAATTATAATCCTTGGTGTGGTATCAAAGCTATATATGTTTCTTTTTATTACCATATTCGGGATAGCATCTGCAATGCAACCCATAGCTGCGTATAATGTGGGCGCGAGAAATTATGTCAGATTACGGGCGCTTATGAGAAGAACAATTGTATATGCTGCAATTACATCCTTTGTAATGTGGGCAGTTACAATGATATTTACTCCACAGCTTATCGGAATATTTATCGAGGAACCTTTAATTATCGCGGAGGCTACAAGAGCATTTAGAATTATGGTTGCAGTATTTCCAGTAATAAGCATATATTATGTTTCGATTTTCTACTTCCAGGCAAGTGGAAGAGCAAAAACATCCATAGCTGTAGCAGTTTTAAGGCAGCTTGTTATAATGCTTCCCGTTGCACTGATTCTGGTTAAGGGATTTAACATGGGAGCAATGGGAGTATGGCTTTCATACCCCATATCCGACCTTCTTGCGAGTATAGCATCGTTTATGCTCATAAGAAACGAAGGAATTGAATTGAATACAGCAATTGCTGCACAAAATGGAGCAAATAATTCAAAGGAAGTTGCGGTACACTGATAAAATTTAATAATTGGGTATAAATAGGTAGAGTTAATCTACCTATTTTTTCTTGCTGAAATAGTAGTGTTATAAGACATGGTAGCGTAGACGTCGATGAAAACCTGGAGTTTTCTGGTGGGGACATCTTAGATGTTATTTGGAGGTGGGAATGTGGGCAAGGAAATAAAAAACATAGGAAAAACAGTGAATCTTCCCCCTGGAACACTAAAATATACTGGAGATGGAACAGGAGAACAGCGGATAATCCTGACTCGATTTAGTGAAGACAGTGTGGAGAGCAGAAGGTTGGATAATATCGATGAGTTTTCCCATGAGGACAAAAAGGATACAATATGGATTGATATAATCGGACTCAACAATCCTGATATTGTAAAGAGTATTGGTGATAAGTTTCGGATTCATCCACTGGTTCAGGAAGATATACTGAACATATCCCAAAGTCCAAAGGTTGAGGAATATGACAAATATTTGTTTGCAGTTACAAAGAACTTATTCTTCAGAGATGATGAAACTCTCGATACTGAGCAGATTTCCATACTTCTTATGGATAACCTCGTAATTACTTTCCAGGAATATGATACAGACAGCTTTAAACATGTACATGGTAGGCTAAAAGAATCCAGTTCTCTTAGAAAATATGGGGCTCTGGAGCTGTATTACAGCCTTATGGATTCTATTGTGGACAACTATTTCCTGGTACTTGAAGATATTGGAAACGAAATCGATTCTGTGGAAGACAGACTGCTTGAGAATCCCCAAAAGGATATCCTGAGTAGTATCTACTATTTGAAGAGAGAACTGGTGTATATAAGAAATATACTCTGGCCTACAAGAAACCTTACCAGCTCTCTGGCCAGAGGCGAGTTTTCCATGTTGGATGAAAGGATAACCCTGTATTTCAGGGATGTTTACGACCACATAATCCAGATGATAGATATAGTGGAAACCTATAGGGACATATGCTCCGGTATGCTTGACACCTATCTTTCCAGCATGGGATCAAAGACTAATGAGGTTATGAAAATACTAACAATTTTTTCTACGATTTTTATTCCGCTTACATTTCTCACTGGAGTCTATGGTATGAACTTCATATATTTTCCAGAGTTGAATTGGAAGTACAGTTATCCTATTTTCTGGCTGATAGCAGGGTTGATTACTGCAGTTATGATAAGATTTTTAAGGAAAAAGGGATGGATGTAGATATTTTGTTGAATTATAATTTGTTAGAGGGTGTTGCATACAGATCAATAAAGTGTTATTATAATAATAGATACACTAGCAGTACACGAAATTAGTGTAACGGTACAATATAATAACAAAATGGGGTGTAGATATGTCAAAGACAAATAGTTTAGTAACATATGGCGTTTTTATGGCACTCACAGTAGTAATGACAATGATCATACAGATTCCTGCTCCTGCAAGTGTAGGGTATCTGAACCTGGGAGACATGGTGATTTTCATGGCGGCCTTCATGTTCGGTAGAAAGGGAGGTTTTCTCGTAGGTGGCATTGGATCCGCTCTTGCCGATATCCTCCTTGGATGGGGAGTATATGCTCCAATAACATTTGTGGCAAAGGGCCTTGAAGGCTTTGTGGCAGGGACATTATTTGACACTTCCTGGGGTAGAAAGATTCCAGTCCTAGCAGCAGGAGTCGGAGGCGTGGTAATGGCGCTTGGCTATTATCTGGCAGAGATATTTATGTACGGCGCAAAGGCGGCACTTGTAAACTTCCCGGCCAATATTATGCAAGGTCTTTTCGGTGCCATAGCAGCAAGTATTCTATATGCACTTTTAAAAGACAAGATAAAGGTTAAGAGATAACAGGAGAGATCCTGTTATTTTTTTATTCTAAAAACCATGTATTTCCCAAGATGGATTTTGCTCTGAAGTATCCAGTAAAAGTGAAGTATAAAGGATCTATCACAAATTCATCACAGAATAAGTGTAAAATCATGGTAAAGTAATCTGTTAGTGCCATAAGATTGATTATAAAAGGGTATAATTGCAGATAAGGGAGAGATTGATATGGGAAATATACTTGTTGCTGATGATGAAATGAAAATGAGAAGGCTGATACGTGAATACTTACTCTCGGAAGGATATAGCTGCTATGAGGCAGAGAACGGAAGAGATGCTTTGGAGTTGTTTAGGGAAAGGGAATACCAGGCTGTCCTGCTTGATGTTATGATGCCGGAGGTTGACGGCTGGACGGTTTTGAGGGAAATCAGGAAGGAATCCTCTGTTCCTGTCATAATGCTCACAGCCAGAGGTGAAGAGTACGACAGACTTTTCGGCTTTGAGCTTGGAGTGGATGACTATATGGTAAAGCCTTTCAGTCCAAGGGAATTAATGGCGAGATTGAAGGTGGTCATCAAGAGGAACAAAAAGGATGGTGAAGAGGATAAAAAGATATTCCAGCTCGAGGGGATCGAGGTTGATTTTGAAGGCAGAACTGTTTATATGGATGGAGAAACTGTGAAGATGACTCCCAAGGAGTATGACCTCCTTGTGTATATGATCGAAAACAAGAATCGAGCACTTACAAGACAACAGATTCTTGACGGCGTTTGGGGGATTGACTATTTTGGCGAGGACCGAACAGTTGATACCCATATCAAGATGTTAAGAGAGCGATTAAAGCCATACAAGTACGTTTTTGAGACAGTATGGGGGGTAGGATACAAACTGGAGACAGGGGAGAAAAAATAATGAGAAGAATATCCCATAAGCTTATACTGGGTATGCTGCTGGTGACTACACTATCTGTAGGTATTCTCTGGCTTTATCAGACTGCATTCCTTGAACGTAGCTATATAAACAGCAGAGCAGATGTCCTTAAGGAAACTACAGCTGAACTGGTTGAGCTATACAGAAATGATATGGAGGATTTTCTGGAATACTCTGAGATTCTTTTTATGAATCGAAATATTGTTACAGAGGTCAGTACAATTGATGGGGAAATTATCCACTTTACAGGAAATATCATGGGGAGAGGACAAGCTCCTGGATTCAGGGTCTTAAGAGGAGCATATCTGGAAGAACTCCTAATGGAGGGAGAGGTCAGCACCACTACAAGTCACCAAAGACAGAACACGGAGCTATTCTCATACTCAAAGCTTATGGAAGATGGAGAAACAGCCATTACAACAAGTCTTCCCATTCAGCCAATAAATGAAACAATAGAAATTCTCCAAAGACAACTACTTATGATATCAATTATCCTTATTGCAGTATCGATACTTATCGGAACTTTTTTCTCAAGATTCTTCCTGCGTCCAATCAAAAAGCTTAATCAATCTGTCAATGCTTTGGCAGCAGGAGACATGGAATCTAGGGTGGATGTTGATACAAAGGATGAAATTGGTGAGCTAGCGGGAAACTTCAACAGGATGGCCGAGAAGCTGTGCAAGGTGGACCGGTTGAGGAAGGACCTTGTGGCAAATGTATCCCACGAATTGAGGACTCCCCTTGGACTTATCAGAGGATATGCAGAGATGAGCAAGGATATTCACAGGGACGATCCTCAAAAAAGGGAGGATAATCTGGATATAATAATTGAAGAGTCTGAAAGGCTCAGTATTATGGTTGATGAGATACTTGACTTGTCACGAATTCAGTCGGGAAATATGGAGCTTTGGCAGGAAGAGATGGATATGACGGAAATTGCGGAATCAGCAGTAGCTAAATACTCAATAGTTGCTGAGAAAAAAGGGCTGGAGATTTCCATAGAAGGATCCAATGAAAACCACTACGTATGGGCTGATCGGAGGAGAATGGAGCAGGTTTTCCATAACCTGGTATCAAACGCAATCAACCATACCGAAGAAGGCGGAAGTATAAAAATCAAGCTTGCTGAGATTAACGGCATGATTAAGGTGAATATAATGGATACAGGAATCGGTATCCCTGATGACCAAATTGAACATATATGGGACAGGTACTACAAGGTGGACAATGGAAGCAGAAAAAGTGGAGGATCTGGAATAGGTCTTTCAATAGCAAAGAGTATATTCCAGGAGCATGGGATCAAATACGGTGTGGAGAGTACTCCAGGAAAGGGATCTGATTTCTTTTTTGAAATTCCAAAAATACAATAAATATTACACTTAACCATCATAATTTCATCACAACTTTTCTTTATACTAAGAATCATAGAAGGAAAATAAAAAAAAGGAGTGGTGAAAATGAAAAAGACAGTATTGGTTTTAGTAGTAGCAGTTATGGTAATAGGAACAATGAGCGTAGCTTTTGCAGATGCAAGCTGGGGACCATTGGCGATATTTGAGAAAAAAGGTTACTCAGTAGATGAGGTTTATGAAATGAGGTCAGAGGGGATGACATTAGGAGAGCTTGCTAAGGAAGAGGGCTTCTATGAAGAGTTCCAAGAAGCAGCTCTTGAGCAAAAGAAAGTTATGATTGCTGAAATGGTAACAGCAGATGAGCTTACAGAAGAAGAAGCGGCGAGAATACTTGCAGCTTTTGAAAACTGCGATGGAACTCAACGACAAATTCTTCAAGAGACTGGACTATTTGGCCAAGGAGCAGGCAATGGTCAGGGCAACGGACTTAGAGCCATGGATGGAGAAGGATTTGGAGCTAAAGAAGGCGGCAATGGCGGTCTTGGCGGCGGACAGATGGGAAGAGGCGGAAGAAACTAGATAAACTGACAGTCGGAGGAAAAACCCTCCGACTTTTTTTTATGCAATATTATTGTAACTGTCGCCCTTATGGTGTACAATAATCATGAATTTTATTAACAATCAATGGGGTTAAGCCCCTCGGGAATTTGGAATGAAAGGGATGGAAAATGGAAAAACTAAAACTGTACGGATTCAACAATCTTACAAAGACTCTGAGTTTCAATATCTACGATGTATGCTATGCTGTTTCACCAGAGGATAAGGAAAAGTATATTGAATATATAGATGAACAATATAATTCCACAAGGCTTACTGAGATTCTTGTGGAGGTTACAAATATAATCGGGGCAAATCTGCTTAATATTGCCAAACAGGACTACGAACCCCAGGGAGCAAGTGTAAACCTTCTTATTACGGAGGAGCCAATGCCGGAGATTGCCGTGGATGCATCCTGCAACAAGGGTGATTTGATGGCAAAGCCTAGAAATGTAATTGGCCATCTGGATAAGAGCCATATCAGCGTACACACTTATCCAGAGTATCACCCGGACAGGGGTATAATGACCTTCAGGGTTGATATTGATGTATCTACCTGTGGAGAGATATCGCCGCTTAAGGCTTTGGATTTTCTCTTCAGCAGCTTTGACTCGGACATAGTTACATGTGACTATAGAATCAGAGGATTTACAAGGGATATCGATGGTACAAAGCACTTCAAAGACCATAGCATTAACTCAATACAGGAATATATATCAAAGGAGACAATGGATAAGTATAATGGTATAGATGTGAATGTATATCAGGAGAATATATTTCATACAAAGATGATCCTAAGAGAACTGGTCCTGGACGACTACCTCTTTGAACTGAAGGAGGAAGATCTAACGGGGAGACAAAGGAAGGAAATAATAGATTTGCTTAATCAGGAAATGCACGAAATATACTACGGAAGGAATTACTAGGAGGGATTTTGTGGAGCTTTGGTATTCAGAGAAAAGTACAGAGACATGCAAGTTTTCTATAAAAGTAAAGGAGCAGATTTGCTCAGAGCAGACTCCTTTCCAAAATATAGCATTTTTCGAATCATATGATTTCGGGAGATTCTTTACACTGGACGGACTGATGATGGTCAATGAAAAGGACGAATTTATATATCACGATATGATAGTTCATGTCCCAATTGCTGTTAACCCAGATATAAAGAACGTACTTGTAATCGGTGGAGGAGATGGCGGTACTGTAAGGGAGCTTACGAGATATCCCCATATTGAATCAATAGATTTTGTTGAAATAGACCAGAGGGTTGTGGAGCTTTGCAAGGAGTATCTTCCTCAGACATCCTCAAGCCTTGATGATAAAAGAGTCAACCACAATTATGTTGACGGCATAAAGTTTGTAAAGGAGAAGAAGGGCGTCTATGACCTGATTCTTGTGGATTCCACAGATCCCATCGGACCTGGTGAGGGCCTTTTCACAAGGGAGTTCTATACAGATTGCTACAATGCCTTAAATGAAGATGGAATTCTGATTAATCAGCATGAGAGCCCATATTTCCCCAACTATGCCAAGGAAATGAAAAAGGCCCATGGCAAGCTTAAGTCCATATTTGATATTTGCGAGGTCTACCAGTTCCATATGCCTACCTATGCCAGCGGGCACTGGCTGTTCGGCTTTGCCAGCAAGGGGCTGCATCCTACAAAGGACCACAAGAAAGAGCAGTGGGAAGCATTCGGGCTAAAGACAAAATACTACAATTCAGATCTCCATCAAGGAGCGTTTGCGCTCCCGACCTATGTTATTGATCAGCTAAAAGAGGCAGAATAGAAAAAATTAGGGATGTATGAAATTCATACATCCCTTTCTTTATGGATTAAACAGTCCATTCCCCATCCTTGAAAATTTGGACCTTTTCACCTGATTCAGTTGTTCCCACAATACTCAAATCACTTGTTCCTATCATAAAGTCAACATGAGTTAGCGAATTGTTCACTCCATGCTCCGCCAGCTCCTTATCTGACATTTCCGGACCATTCTTTATTGTAGTGGGATATGCCTTGCCAAAAGCAAAATGGCAGCTTGCATTCTCATCAAACAATGTGTTTAAAAAAAGTATCCCTGCCTTTTCAATAGGTGAGCTGAATGGAACAAGGGCAACCTCTCCAAGTCTCTTTGCTCCTTCATCCATCTGGAATAGCTCACTTAGGAACTCCTCCCCCTTTTGGGCACTGTACTCCACAATTTCCCCATCCTTGAAACGCAGCTTGAAGCCATCGATAATATTTCCGCTTCTGTTAAGAGGCTTTGAGCTGTAGACTACTCCATCCACACCATCCTTATGGGGCATGGTGTATACTTCCTCTGTGGGTATATTGGCTACAAAGTAATCTCCCTTGGCATTGTCTCCTCCTCCACCGAACCATATATGACCGTCGGGAAGCTTCACCTGGAGATCGGTTCCGTTTGATGCCTTATAGTGGAGGGATTTGAAGTTCATGCTGTTCATATAATCCATTCTTCTTGAAAGTGAATCAAGATGTTCACTCCAGGCAGCAAGAGGATCTTCCCTGTTCATTCTGGTAGCTTCAAAGATAGCCTCCCAAAGCTTGTCCATTGCTTCCTCTTCTTTTAAGTCAGGGAACAGTTGGCTTGCCCAGCGCGATGTGGGTATGGATACTACGCACCATGAATTAAGGTCATTCATTGTATACTTCATATTCTCTTTGTTCGCAATTGCAGCAGCTTTGTTGAATGCAGCTATTTTCTTTAAATCTACGCCCTGAAGAAGCTGAGGGTCAGCGGCAGAAATGGAAATAAAGGCAGCACCCTTTTCTGCATAGTACTTTTCTCCATCAGCCTTCCATTTTGGATATTCCTCAAAAACCTCCATTGGTGCATTGTCGTACTTCAGTCTTGTCAATGCATCGTCATACCAGTTTATATGGACGTCACTTGCTCCTGTCCTGTAAGCCTCTTCAGCCAGCATTCTAACAAAGTCTGCATCTTCTATTGGAGCTTTGATCACAAGAGGTTCACCATTTTGGATATTTACGCCAAAATTTATTATTAGCTTGGCATAATCTCTTTTCTTATGTTCTTTGTTCTTCATTTTATCACCTCGAAAATTAGTATATTTCCAGTTTATAGGATTTTCGGGATAATGTAAACACATAAGCCCTTAATTGACAGATATGTCTATTAAAATTGTAAAGCAATAGAAATATGCCTCCTAAATCTAAAATAGTGTTATAATCAAGCTACTGGTTAAGATTAAATAAAATATAAGGAAAGAGGTGTATATATTGAGTCTATTTATGGAAACACTGGACAAAATAGAGCCTGCAGACAAGAATGCCATGGAAAAGACAAGGGAGAAATGGGATGGATTGGTTAAGCCCATAGGTAGTCTGGGCCTTATGGAGGAAATGACAATAAAGATTTCTGGAATGACAGGCAATACCACGAATAAAATCGACAGGAAGGCCATAGTTGTGATGTGCAGTGACAACGGAGTTATGGAAGAGGGAGTAAGTTCGGCTCCTCAAGCCTTTACAAGGCTGCTGGCTGAAGGCATGGTAAAGGGCATAACCGGAGTTGCAGCAATGGCTAAGCACACAGGAACTGAAATCGTGACAGTGGATATGGGAATAAACGGAGATCTTAGAATACCGGGGATTGTAGACAAGAAAATTGCATATGGCACTAAAAATCTTGCAGTTGGAAGTGCAATGACCTACCTGGAAGCAATTCAGGCAATAGAAGTGGGGATAGAGATTGGAGATAATCTTTATGCAGAAGGTTACGACATCATTGGAACAGGTGAGCTTGGAATGGGCAATACAACTACATCCGCTGCTATAATAAGTGTCTTGGGAGAGTTGGATGTCGAGGTTACCTGTGGCAAGGGAGCTGGACTTACCGAGGACCAGTATCTACACAAGATGAATGTAATCAAGAAGGGAATTTCGGTCAATAAGCCAGACAAAGACAATCCCGTGGATGTTCTTTCCAAGGTGGGAGGATTTGATATCGGCGGGATGTGTGGACTGTTCCTTTCAGCTGCCAAGAATAGAAAGCCTGTTGTAATGGATGGATTTATTTCATCTGCAGCTGCTCTTTGTGCAATAAAGCTCAATCCAAATGTAAAGGATTATATCATACCATCACATCTTTCGCAGGAAGCGGGTTCGGCAGCTATGATGGAGGTCCTTGGAATGTCTCCTATGCTAACCATGAAAATGAGGCTTGGAGAGGGATCAGGCTGTGCATTGGCATTTCAGATTCTCCAAACATCCCTTTATACCCTGGAGAATATGGGAACCTTCAAGGAGGCCTCAATCAACAGTAAGGTCCTTGTTGACATAAGGGAAAATGAATAGAATAACTATTGCAATTATCGAGAAATTGAGGTATTATGACTAGATAATCCAGTGAAAGCGGTGAAGTGAAATGGTAAAATTTTCAAAGAGAATGGATAACATGCAGGAGTCTGCAGCAGTCATTAGGGGACTTTTCAATGCAATGTCGAATCCGGGAATGATTTCCTTCGGAGGTGGAGCTCTTGCCAAGGAATCACTGCCGGTAGATACCTTAAGGGAAATATCCCAGGACATTTTGAGAAAGGATTCAAGAGGCTTTGAGGCGCTGTCATACGGGCCAGTCGAGGGAATAAAGGACCTAAGGGAAGTAGTGGTTGAGGAGCTTCTGGGCCCAAAGGGCGTTGAAGCTGATCCAGATAATATAATGATCCTTACAGGGGGACTTGAGGCAATGAATCTGATGTGTCAGATTTTCATCGACCCTGGAGATGTGATTCTTGTCGAATCTCCGACTTTTGTACATAGCGTGGAGATATTCGATATGTTCCAGGCAAAGTGCGTGTCGGTTGAGATGGATGATAACGGGATGGATGTCGAAGACTTGGAGGAGAAGATAAAGGCCTACAATCCAAAAATGGTTTATGTCATACCTACCTTCCAGAACCCTACTGGCAGGACACTTTCCCTGGAAAGAAGAAAAAGGGTTGCCGAGCTGGGCAGCAAGTACGACGTGATAATACTTGAGGATGATCCCTATAGGGATATAAGGTACAGTGGAGAGGATCTTTTGCCAATAAAAGCCTTTGACAAAACTGGACACACCGTCCTTGCAAACAGCTTTTCCAAAATATTTTCACCGGGGAGCCGACTTGGTTATATTCTAGCGGAGAAACATATCATAGACAGGATATACGATGCAAAGTCAGCGACGAATTCCCATACTCCCATGCTTCCCCAGATACTTTGCGCCGAGTTCTTTAAGAGAGGTCACTACAAGGAACACCACAGAAGACTTTGTGAGATTCACAGGGAGCGAAGGGATGCCATGATGGAAGCCATCAAGAAGTATTTTCCTGAAGATGCCAAGTGGACTTATCCTGATGGAGGGCTGTTCACATGGGTTGAGCTGCCCGGTGGAATCAATACGACTGAGCTTCTTAAGGAATCCACATCAGACCCTGATGTTATGGTTTCATATGTTGCAGGAGAAGGCTTCTACACCGATGGTGGAGGCAAGGGAAGTAATGAAATGAGACTGAGCTTTAGTGCTGTCCCACCTGAAAAAATTTATGAGGGTATGGAGAAGCTTGGAAAGCTTATAAAATCTAAATTAGAATAAAAATCAATCCAGCTACCAAGTTGAGTAGCTGGATTGATTTTTATTTACTCATCCATGGATTTTAGTTTTCTATATATTGTGTTGCGAGAGATTCCAAGTTGCTCTGCGGTCCTTTTCTTATTTCCGCCATTCTCTTTTAAGGTATTGAGTATCAGTTCAGTTGTAATCGCTGATAAATTTTTATTTCGATTAATGTATCCCGGATTTGAATGATCGATCACCAGGCCAGCACGCAAAAGATTCTCCTTCGTTACAAATTCTCCATCACAGTAAAACAGAGACAAGGATATGATATTTTCGAGTTCTCTAATATTACTTGGCCAGTCATAGCCAAGGATGAGATCAGTGGCTTCCTCATCTAATCCATATACTCCTTCTATGGTATCGTTGGAAAACTTGTGTATAAAATAATCACAAAGATTACAAAAAAACATTTCATGTAGTAGCTGTTATGTGTTGGAATTTCAGTGATAAATAGCATGGGTGAAAATTAATAAAATCATGCAAACGTTGCGAATCAATTATGCAAGATTACATCAAGAACTGTTGTGTTACAAATTGGCACATTTGATAATGATTATATCTCCAAAAATCAATATGTGCAAGGATAAACAGAAAAAATAACAAAATGGACAAATATAATTTAAATGCATACGAGCGTTGATATTTAAACAATTATACGCTATACACGAGAAGTAATTCAGACTAAATTTTTGCGAAAAATCATGTTTGGCCTGATTGTTGCAATATAGTATATTGATGTGATTATTAAGGAAAGAGGTGAAGTCATTATGGTGGAATTTAGAAATTGTATAACAAGTCTTGACAAGACAAGTTATGCCCAGGAAAAGAGCACTCCGGTTGATACTTCAGGTTTTATGGATTGCTCAAATGGAATTAATCCATTTGGCATGTCAAAGCAAGTACAAAATGCATTTCTTGACTTTGATATTACTGAACTGAATACATATCCAAAACCTGCCATCAGTCTGAAGCGGGTTATAAAGGAATACTGGGATGAGGTTAGTGAAATAGATGAGAGACAAATTATTCTTGGGGATGGATCAATAGAACTGATATATAAAATTAATAAATTATTTATAGATGATTCATCAAATGTCATGGGTTATTCGCCGCAGTTCTCAGATTTTGTTGACGATGTAAAGGCTAATGGTGGAAGATATGAAAGCTACATTATGAATGGATCAAATAACTTTAAAATGAATCCAGGAAAATTCATAAATATGATGAATAAAAATCATTCCATGTTCTATATCGACAATCCCAATAATCCGACAGGACAGGTCATTAATATCGAGCATTTGGAGAAAATTGTTAAGCATGCATCTGATCCCTATTTGGAGTGGTCATTTCCTTGCTCTAATCTCAATAGCTTTTCCTTTATATCTGTTCCTCCGCCAAATCCTGCCAGATCACCGTTGGCTCCAATAACCCTGTGTCAAGGTATTATCAATGCTACGGGGTTCCTATTGTTGGCATTTCCAACTGCCCGGTAAGCCTTTGGATTTCC
>JBNJCX010000002.1:0-89019 GCA_051744365.1 Bacillota bacterium | reverse complement strand
TCTAAGGTATAATATCACTATATATATCTTACTTAAAATTGTTGTAAGATATGAGAAGGAGATGTTCCGAGAAGAGTAGACACGGAGCAGGTTATAGTTTGATGAGTTATTGGATAGACTCCGTAAAAACAAGGTGAGGATTAAAATGAGCAAGATACGAAATACCAAAATTAAAAATAGAAAAGGCTCAGTACTTCCACTGGTTTTGGTGGTATTTATGGTGTTGTTTATATTAGGAATGGCTCTATTGAGCTTAAGCCTTGCTGATGCTAAACAGGCGACCTGGCAAAATAACAGGGTCCAGGCTCATTATTTGGGTAGATCTGGTGTCCATTACGGACTGGAGCTTCTGGATGATGAGCTTATTAATCCATATACCGGTGATATGCTACAGCTTGTGCAGGTTCTGGAGAGCAAGGTTAGTAATCCTTACGAAATTCCCGGAGTTGGAACATTTACTGTTGATTTTGAACCAGGATTATATACAGGAGAGTTAAGAATTATATCTGAGGGAACAACTTATGGACAAATCAGCACTTCAAAGACAGTAACATATTCCCGAGAATTGGGTAATAATTACAGTTATACTAACCCAGCTGGG
The DNA here is from genome assembly GCA_051744365.1 of Bacillota bacterium. GTDB lineage: Bacteria > Bacillota > Clostridia > Tissierellales > Tissierellaceae > Gudongella. The sequence goes on along the minus strand of JBNJCX010000002.1, from coordinate 88,418 downwards.
GAATGGTTGACAGGAATCAACCTGGATAAGGGGATCAATCCATTAACTCTAAATAAATCATTCCTTGGGCATGCGGTAATGATAGAAAGCAAGAATTCCAAGAGTACAATTCAGTCACCTAAGGGGTCAAGTAATCCATCGACATTCCAGGCTTCTGTTGTAGTTTTAAGGGATTACCAGGGGCAAAGCCTACGGCAGATTACAAATTCCGTAGATTTGACCTTTGATGCAGAGTTGATTTTCTTCAATGGATATATAGAGTTGAACACTACAAATGATGATGTTATATTAACTATTTCAGATGATATTATGAATCAAGGAACCACTGATAATTATAATGTGAACTACCCAAATCCAACAGGCACACTTGGAGGTACACCCGGACGATCCCCCGCAGCACTAGATTATAATTATCCAAGCGATTATTCCGGTTATCTGTATGGTTTCGAAAATTTCGAAAGATATAAGGCTTTTATTGGAGACCCAAGTATAGATCCAGGGGATTATAGAAATGATGATTTATTGAATTTTAAATCAGCAATTCCATATGGAATTGTAAAGCTGGGTGGAGGAATAATTGATTCTTCAGGCAATACAGTATTGGTTAAAAACACTGTCAAGGGTTATTATTATTTTCCAAATGGAATCAATCTTAGAAGTGGAACAGGGGATTTAATAGCAATTCCTGATGATGACCCAATTGTTGCCAGACTGGATTCATTTATTGGTACAGTAATCGGTAATAATCCGCCGCTATGGGATGAGGAGTAACAGACCGAGGTGTTAATATGAAAGGCTTCATAAAAAAAAGAAAAGGCTTTACTCTGGTTGAGATTATTGTGTCCCTGGCAATTATCGGGTTGATTGCAGTTTCATTTTTGACCGTTTTTGTAACCGGTTATTCCAATATATTTGCCATGGGAAGAAAAACCCAGGCTATGAATGATACTGCACAATCGTATCTTGATGAAATATATCAAAATCCAATAGAGGCAACAATTACTGGCTTGAATTCTGATCCTAATGTCAATATTGATTATTCTGAGAAAGTTGATAATTTGACTTTAGTGAAAGTAACAGTAACATATAATCAGAATAGAACAGTTACTTTAAGTGGATTGGTTCCCTTAGAATGAAAGGTGATACTATGTTAAATAAAATTGTTAACAAAAAAGGTGTCACACTAATAGAGTTAGTTTTAGTGCTAGCTCTGATTTCACTTGTTCTTTCAGGAATATATTCAATGTTCATATTTGGAAATTCAACATTCAAAGGAGGATCTGATCAATTCGACCTTCAAAATGATATTAGATTTGCTTTGGAATCCTTGACTAATGATTTAAGATACGCAACCAAGCTTGAAATCATACATCTTACTGAAGAAGAAAAAATTGATTATAAAGTCCTCACCGATGGAATTTATGAAAAGATAGACAATCCCTATGAGACATATGTTTTCTATGATTCGAATTCAAGTAGTGTGGTTAAGCTATCTAGAGAAACAACGATCAATTATGCTGTTAAATCCGATGATGCATCAGTTCTTTCCTTTAGCAACACATCTGCAGATCGATTAAAATATGAACTGAAAGGTATTTATGATATCAGTAACAAGGAATTTGATGTTAACTCTGAGATATTATTATTAAATATCATGACTGGGAGTAGTGGAATTATTGATAGTTCAGGTTATGACGATGGTAATGCTATCAAATATGTCTCCACCTCTGATTATACTTCTGAACTGCAGTATCCAGTTGTAAAGACTGTAGGAGTCAATACAGATACAGAGGTTGAAATCAGTCTTGACAAGTATTTCAAAATTGAAGATTGGTACATTGAACCTGGTGCCAGTAATAATAGCTTGACTGATGGTAATGTAGTTTTTACACCAAGTGATAATACAACCATAACACAAACCATGAGAATTGATTTTAAGGATTTAGGTGGTAAACCCGATCAGTTTGTTGACGGAGATACAGTCAACCTTGTTTTGACATATGGTGGATCTGAAACCAATGATTACGTAGCATACTACTCATTGTTATATATTGGTGGAGGAACAAAGCATTGGGTTATTCAGTAAGTTGAGTCTGTTATTCAATGAAATCATTGTAGATGCAAAAATTTGATTCTGATAAGTTTGCGAGGACATATATGACTTTACTAATATTTATCTACGGATTATTGATAGGTTCATTCTTGAATGTTCTTATATACAGAATACCAAGGGAAGAGAATATTGCCTGGCCGGGATCCCACTGTACATCCTGCGGCCATGGGTTGAAGTGGTATGACAACATACCTCTGTTTTCATATCTGTTCCTTCGAGGGAAATGCAGATACTGCGGTGAAAAGATCAGCATTCAATACCCTGCTGTTGAAGCAACAAACGCAATTATATACGTTCTTTTATATATATTCTTCTACCAGGTAAAGCTGGATTTTGTTTTCTATGCCTTGATTTCATCGGCTCTTATTGCTATTACAGTAATTGACCTGAAGGAGCAGCTTATACCTGATTCACTGGTTATTGCAGTTTTGATATTTTCAATTATTCACAAGACTCTGCTGCATTTCTACGAGGGGATTCCATTTCCGATTATGGACAGTCTTTTAGGTCTGCTTATAGCGGGAGGAATTTTCCTCCTGATTGTTGTTTTTTCAAAAGGCGGAATGGGTGGAGGAGATGTAACCTTAATCGGAGCATTGGGTTTTGTTCTTGGAGTCAGGTTGATATTTCTTGCGATTTTCCTGTCATTTCTGCTGGGAGCGGCCATATCGATATTTCTTCTTGCGACAAAACTGAAATCCAGGAAGGACCCCATACCCTTTGGCCCATTTATTGTTCTGGGATTTTTTATTGCTCTTTTTATGGGAGAAGGGCTTCTTAATTGGTATTTCAACATTTTAGTCTAGTAAAATATGCCATTTTGGTTTATTATAAATATATGTGAACACGAGAGGAGAGAGGCTTATGGGAATCCTTGGCAGCAATAAAATCCTCAGTCTTGACTTTGGTTCCGACAGCATCAAGGGTGTGGAGGGAAAAAGTACAGGCAAGGGTGTCGTAGTGGACAGGTGTTTTAAAGTGGAGCTTCCCAAGGGGCTCTATGTGGACGGTGAGATCACTGATATGGATCAGATGACCTACCTATTGAGGACAGGATTGTCCGAGAACGATGTGAGTCAGCTTGAAACCTATGGAGTATTTAACTCATCATCTGTGGTAATGCGCGAGGTAACACTACCGAAGGCGAGTCCTGCGGAAATTGAGGCAATAATAAATTACCAGCTGGAGGATTACATACCCATAAAACCTGAGGATTATGTGGTTAAGTATCTGGATATTGGTACAATGATGGATGAAGGAGTAGAGAAGATGGTCCTACTTCTTATTGGCATACCCAGAAACACAATCCAGGCCCATCTGACCTTGCTGAAGAATGTAAATTTAAAGCCAACTGTACTGGACTACCATGGAAACGCCATTGCAAAGCTCCTGCTTCAGGGAGGGGATATAAACGGCTCCTACAGAGGCAAGGAAAATATTGCATGTATTGATATAGGCTTAAGTCAGACAAGCGTATCGATTGTTGAGGATGGACTGATAAAGGTTGCCAGGGTTGTTGAAAGAGGAATGGAATTTATCCTTGATGAGATCAAAAAGCAGCTACCACATCTGGAAGAAGAGCAGATCCTACAGAAAATAAGTGATATAGATGATATATCAGTAAAGCAGACCGAGGATGATGAAGACTCAGTCCTTGCAGAGGCATTAAGGGAAAACCTATTTGGAATCCTTGATATGATTGAAATGATTTTCAGATACTATAAGACAAGAGAAGTAAGCAACAGAATAGACCTTATAATAATATACGGAGGATTTTCAAATATCAAGGGAATAGACAAGCTTTTCAGCGAATTCTTCGATATGGAGGCTACCAGGCTTAAATCCCTTGAAAACATAAAGGCTGATTGCGATTTAAACCAATATGCCAATGCAATAGGTAGCCTTATACGTCTGAAAGAGGTGAAGAAAAAATGAGAGACCTGAACTTTTTTGATCCCTTTATAGAAAAGAAACAATTCGCCTTCAATAAGATGATCTTGTTATATATATTGCTTTTTGCAATCATATTGGGTCTTGGAATAGTGGCTGGCATAAACCAAATGAAGATAAATGCCCTACAGAAGGAGGTAGCCAGTCTTAGACAGGTTGCAGAGGATCCAAAAACTGTAAAGAGAGTAGCGGAAATCCAGGCATTTGCCGACGAAACCGACCAGTTCCGCGAGGAGGTTGAGCGGATTCGGGCGCTGGACCAGAATATCCAGGCAAGGGATATAATCGGAGAAAACCTTCTTGATGATATTAACGTCAAGCTTCCTGAAGGAGTTTTTCTGGGTAACCTGAGCTTAAGCGGTAATGAAATCAGGATCTCTGGCTTTGCAGAGGACAGATATTCAATAGCTGAGTTTGCCAAGGGTCTTGAGAACCTCTCTGTAAGCGACCAGGCATTTGTATCAAATATATCAGCAGTTGAGAATTACTATAGATTCAATCTGGACCTTTCATTAAAGGAGGTGCTGGTAGATGTCAACTAAGCTATCGTCATTATTTGGCAAAATCAAAACCAGACCCTTTACAAAAAGTGAAAAAATACTGCTGGTTCTACTGGCAATTGTGGGAATAGCATTTCTGGGAAACAGATATATTCTGGTGCCCCAGGATGAAAAGCTACAGGCGCTGCAGGTTGAGAAGTATGAGCTTGATACAAAGATAATGGAAATGAACGCCATCCTAAGAAGAGAGGACGATATAAAGAAGGAATGGGAGATGCTCCACAGGGAGAGAAACCAGATCCTTTCATACTATTTCCCCACACTTGATCAGGCACAGATTATATATCTGCTTAACGATCTTCTCCCTGAGGACCAGGTGGAGATTGCTGACATTAACTTCTCAAGGCCTGCGGCAGAAATGATTTCCGAGATGGATGTCTACAATATGGGAGTATCCCTTCCATTTACGGGAGATTACAGCGGAATAGAGGCAATGGTAAGGTCCATTGAAACCAGTCCCAGGAGGATGATGGTTGACACTCTTTCCCTGGACAGAAGTGAAGACGACCAGCTGTCAGGTTCTATGAGCATCAAGGTTTATTCCCTTGAAGGACTTGCCGAGATGGAAGAGTCTGAATCGGAGGTTATCTTTGTGGATACTGCAGAGAATCCAAACCAGGGAACAATGTTCTCAAGCTTTGACGGCTTTGTGGCAGCCGCAGGCACCGATGGAGGCACTGTAACTACAGGTGGCACTGATGGTTCAGATGCAGCTGGCGGAACCACAGGCGGAGGCACAACAGGTGGTGGAGGCACAACAGGTGGTGGAGGTACAGCAGGGGATGGAACAGTCATCACTGGAGACTCAGAAATTCAGGGAGATATACTTCACAGCTTTGAGTGGAGAAACTACGATTTTGTACCGACTCATGAGCTTGTAAGAGGGCAGGCAGAGCCCACTACGATTGCAATCCATGGCAAGTATGCTTTAAGGCTTGAATACAATATACTTGGCACTGAGGATGAGAACAGGGCCATGGTCGATATATCAAGCCAGAAAATTGAGCTTAAGTATCCCCCGACAGAGCTCAGCATACACACATATTCCTTCTCCTATGCACCAGGAACCGTTGGGGTAAGAACTCTAAATCAGGATGGAGAAGAGGAATTTATTCCAGTCAACCAGGGAATATCGTGGTTGGGTTGGGGAAGGTCAAGGATAGTGCTTCCAGGAAACGTTGCTGAATATCCACTTAAGATTACACATATCTACTATGAGATGGACAAGGGAAGGGATGATTTCGGAGTCCTGGTATTCGACAAGCTGGAGGCAATATACCCGCATCATACTGAAACTGCGTATGAGGGCACCCAGTATGCACCGGACAAGATCTTCTACGAAGTAAAGCCCGGCGATAGTGTATCGACCATCTCAAGGGATATTTACGGTACATTGCTTTACAAGAATGAGATAATGAAAAACAACGATATAAAAGTGGGAGATATACTCCCTGTAGGCAAGATCTTAGTTTTGGTAAGGAGATAGGGGGAGAGAGGATATGAACAAAAAGAAGCTTGCGGTTATAATGACAATAATTTTTACTCTCCTTATTTCGGGAGGAGCAATGGCTGCAGAAGAGGACTACGGCTTTGGCTATGATGAGGGGCAGTCATACTATTCAGTTGACCCATCCTTTGAAGATGGCGAGGATGCACTGGAAGAGTATCTGGACTATATTGCGGACGAGGATCCTGACACCTACGACAGGATAGATGAACTTGGCAGTGTTTCACTTAGAGATTTTGAGGACGGCTTTGTGGAGGGCTATGAGGATGCCAAGGAGGGGGATGTCAGCACAGCTGATGCTGACGGACTTGGAGAAAGTCTTGGAAGAACCTATGCCCTGACGGACTACTACGGTGGTGACGATTCCGACTGGAATGATGCACTGCCAAGCGACAGAACCATCAGCCGAATGTTCGATCTCGACAGAATGAGTGACAGCTATGAAAGAATGTTCCTATCTGATTTCAAATCCGGCTTTAAAAGGGGATATGAAGAGGAATTTGAACAGGCATTATTGAGTCCACCAAAAGTGAGCATGTCACAGGGTCTTTCAGACGGTGAGGATGCTGGAAGGGCATTGGGAGAGTCCTTTGCAGAAAGGGACTATATGTTCAGGAATCCAATGGATTATGAAAGAGACCTTCCAAGGGATTCTGAGATAGTGGAACGCTACAGATTAAGCCTTGGAACACCCGAATACGAGGATGCATTTGTAGAGGGATTCAAGAGTGAATATGAGATTGCATATAATGAAAAGTTCAGAAGCCTTAGCCAGGACCAGTCCATGATCTCCCTGGAGTCAATCTCAATACCTCCTGCAGGAGGAACAGCGATCGCTGCAGAAGCAGTGGCTGTTGATGTAGTGCCGGGAACATTCTATATGCCTGTACATGTAACAATTAGCCAGGAGAACACTGATTTTTACAGGTTTGGATCATATGTAAGGGCATCGGAGATATATTCAATCAGATTGGACAACCCGGCAAATACACTGGATGATGAAAAGAAAACCACCATCGCATTCCCATATTACGGGGGTCAGTACAAGGCGGGAATATATAAGCTTGTAAATGACAGGTGGTATTATCTGCCATCAAAGTTTGACGGAGAAACCATATATACAGAGGTACTTCCAAGCACCATGTCCAACAGAAAGGGTGTCTACGGAGTATTTATGGATGAAAACATAAGGATTCTTACAGATGTAAGAGACCACTGGGCAAAGCCTGAAATCGAGACCATGGTCAGAAGAGGGATTATAAACGGATATCCTGGAAATACTCTTCTTGATGGTACCTTTAAGCCTTCCCGGAGTATTACAAGAGCCGAGTTTCTGATTCTACTCAGCAGAATAGAAAACTGGACCTTGCCCAACTATATTGTAAACGCGACGCATTTCAGGGACTATGCTCAGTTTGCAGGCTATGACAGGATCATAAGCTATGGACTTTCAATGGGCCATGTCGTCGGCTATACCGACGGTACCTTCAGAGCACATAACCCCATTTCATATTACGAGGTGGAGCTGATTATGGGAAGGGTACTGAACAACTATGGCTTCCGGTGGAATGCAATAGCTACTGAGATGATGTATAACGAGGCTTACAGGTCACCGAGCTTTAAAAATATAAATGGCAAGATCACCAGGGCAGAGGTGGCCTATATGCTATATGTTCTCAATCAATGGCGATATTGACGGATAGGATCCATGATCCCAAGGGCTATACAATAATCGAATTGATTGTGGTATTGGCCCTTTTTTCTTTGCTCCTATGTATAACTCTGCCTAATTCAGCAATTATAAGAAGCTATAATGAAAATCACGAGCTTAGGATGATTGAAAAGGATCTGAGACAAGCCAGAAATCGGGCGATTCTGGAGAATCAGACAGTAATGGTGTCCTTCAACAAGGTTAACAATCAATACACTGTCAGTTATTCGAAGAATGATGTAATTAAAAGTCATAAGCTGGAATCAGGCCTAGAAATAACGCATGTTGGTTCAGGGGATTATTATTTCAATGGAACAGGCAGGGTTGGAAATCCCGATTCCGTAACATTGAAGAAGTCCAACAACAAGCTATACAGAATAGCAATACAGGTAAATACCGCGACAATTACTCTTCAGGAGGTAAACTGACTTGAAAAAAGAAGGCTTTGTACTTGTTGAAATCCTTATTGGCTTTGCACTCGTTTTCTTGCTTGCATCAAGCGTCTACATTGCCATGACCTCATCAGCAAAAAGCATGAACGCGATTGAGAAGAGGGCACTGCTGACAGACCACTGCCAGAGAATAGCTGAAACCCTAAAGGTACCTTCAAAGGAGAACGATGAATATTTTCTGCTGGTATCATCTGCTTCTGATTTAACCCCGTATGACTGTGATAAGCTACCTGAGGGCATGGAAGCCCATGTAAGGCTGGAAAATGCGACAGAGAGGCTCCAGACCTACGTTGTTATTGTAAGGGAGGAGGAAAGGGATGCACAGCTTGTTGCAACCAGAATCCTCCAATAGGAAAAAAGGGTTTACATTGATTGAAATTGTACTGGCCATCGGCTTTATGGGAGTGCTGATCCTCGTTTTTTTCTCGATAATTAGATTTACTGATCTGACATCAAAAAGAATTCAGGGAGCTGATGACAGTCTCCTGAATGGAAGATATGCTGTGGAGTATATTATCGAGGATGTGGAGCTCTCAGATGAAATAGTCAGTATGATGGACTACTGCCCAGAGAATATAGACATGGACCACACTTTGGGCTTTGTATTGATAAATGAGACTATTGATGAGTACGATGACATAATCTATCAGCATATCTATTATCGGATTACCCATGGCAGCCTATACAGGACGACCTTCGATTCCATGATGAAATGTCCTGATGTTGCCCTTAGTAATGGCGGGAGCAATAGATTTCTGGATAATGTAACTGATGTGGGCAACAGCGGTTACGATTCAGGGGATAAATTGCTTTTTATTGAGGTCATTACAACTGACCCTTTAAGCAGCAGGGAATATATATTTATGGAATCAAAATATCTTGGAAATTTCTAGTCTAAGGAGACCATATGAAAAGAAATGGATATGTTACATTACTTGTAGTGATTGTAAGTGCAGTATGTATTACCACAGCTATTTTTGTATGTGAGACAATCCTTATTCAGTCGAGGCTTCAAAGAAACAGGAGGGATAATATACAGGCCAGGCTTTCTCTTGAAAGTGAGATTATAAATATGCTGTATCAAAAAAATGAAATCCCTGAAATAACCCTGGGTATATTGAAGGGGCCAAAGGCATATGTTTTCCAGAAGCTGGAAATTCCAGTCCAGATTCAGGATTTTCAGAATGCAAAGGGCGAATTCCAGCTTGATGAATGCCCTGACAAGAGACTGACATATAGGCTTACCATCCAGGGAGATATGATGAATGTACGGGATGATATTGAAGCCAGAGGACATGTATATAATCCGGCAATCGACCACTGCATGGATGGCTTTGTTTCGCTTCAGGGAAAATCTCTTGATGACTCCGCAAGAGTTCAGAATTTGCTTGATGGTATAAAGAAGGATCTTGACAGGGATAATCTACCATCTGACTATTATCTTGCAAGCAATATCCTATCGAATAATATCAATATCAGAGCTAAGACAATAGGCTACAGTGAGATTGCATATGTCAGGGAATTTGGCAATATAGAAGAAAGCTTCAGTTATGGGAAAATTATGCTGCTAAAGGAATACGATGGATATAACAGGGATATAGTAAGAATCGAAAGTCATCCGGATAATACCTATCCAGGAATTCTCAAGGGAATAGTCTTTATTGAGGAGGGAGACCTTGTACTGTCAGGAAATCTTAATATCATTGGAATTGTGATACTTGGGGACGGCACTCTTATCAAGGAAGGCGAGGGGGATATTACCATTAGTGGAAAATTGATTCTCAATAATTATCAGGAGCTTCCAGAAACAATCAGGACGGAATATCATGACGAGGGCTTCAGACAGACAGCCGTTTATCTGCCTGGCTTTGTAATCCCAGGAATAGACTCCATAAGATAAAAGCACATTATCCATCATAAAGAACAGTCTGTATCCAACTTTTTCTTGTTACAGGCCTTCTATACTGTTATAATAACCAGTATAGGGGAAATAATGTTTTACAATAAAGTACATACTGAACAGGAGGGAATAGTTTGATACAGGCAGGAGATTTTAGAAATGGAATAACATTTGTAATGGATGGCAATGTATTTCAGATAGTCGATTTTCAGCACGTTAAGCCTGGGAAGGGAGCTGCGTTTGTGAGAACAAAGCTTAGGAACGTTATCAACGGAGGCTTCAAGGAGGTTACCTTCAATCCTTCAGAGAGATTTGAAAAGGCTGTTATAGAAACAAAGGAGATGCAATATCTGTATTCCGATGGAGAACTATATTATTTTATGGATAATGAAACATATGAGCAGATTCCACTGGAGCATGATTCAGTCAAGGATGCAATGCAGTTTCTAAGAGAGAATGATATAGCCACCATCAAGTTTTACCAAGGAAAGGCATTTGACGTATCAGCACCCAACTTTGTTGAGCTTGAAGTGACTGAAACAGAGCCTGGGGTAAAGGGAGACACTGCCCAGGGAGCTACCAAGGCTGCAGTATGTGAAACAGGTGTTACCATCTATGTTCCGTTATTTGTGAACACTGGTGATAAAATAAAAATTGACACAAGGACCGGAGAGTATCTGTCCAGAGTTTAAAGGAGGGGTTAAAATGGAATTTTTATTTCAAAAGGTATCTTATCTGAAGGGCCTTGCAGACGGGCTGGGAATCGATGAGTCCACCAAGGAAGGCAGGCTTCTGATGGCAATTGTTGAAACATTGGAGGAATTTGCCGAGGTAATGGAGGAAGTTGTGGAGGATCAAATCGATCTTGAAGAGTATGTCAACTTTATCGATGAGGACCTTGCAGACGTAGAGGACGACGTCTACGGCGATGAGGAAGACTTCTACTTTGACGAGGATTTTGATTTCGATGATTTTGATGACTGTTGTGACGATGAAGGCTGCAACTGTTACAAAGGTCAAGATGAGGATGAGAAATTATTCGAGGACGAAGACAGTGATGAGGATAGTGACGAGGAGTAATTATGTGCCTAAAGCTTAGCTTTAGGCATTTTCTCATAAATTTCGTCGTATTGTAAAGGATACACGGCTTTGGTATAATACTATGTGATTAACATATAATTTAAAGGGGTGTTAGGATGACTGAAAAGGACCATATGGAATATATTGAAAATGGAAGTATAAATATCTCCAATGAAGTTATCGAAACCATTGCGGGAACCGCTGCAATGGAAGTTGAAGGAGTCACTGGGATGAGCAGCAACCTGGCAGGGGGAATCTCTGAGCTTCTGGGAAAGAAGAATCCAGGCAGGGGTGTAAAGGTTGAAATAAAAGACAAAGAGGTTTTTATAGATATGCACCTCCTTCTTGCCTACGGAGCCAAGCTAAATGAAGTTGGGCTCAGGGTTCAGGAAGAGACGAAGAAGGCTGTTGAGAATATGACTGACCTCCATGTGAAAACAGTAAATGTACATGTTGAGGGAATAAGCAAGCCAAAGGACGAGGAGTCTGACCCTCAATAGTATCATAAAATATATTTAAGGAGCATAAAATGGGAAGAAAACAGGCAAGAGAAGGAGCCATGCAGCTGCTGTTCCAGATGGACAGCAACGAGGATTTTAATAAGGAGACGATAGATACCTATCTTGAGAATTTTCCCTACGAGGAAGGGGAGATAAAGTATATCAGGATGCTGGTTGAAGGCGTAATCCAAAAGAAGGAAGAGATTGACCACTCAATCAGTAAACATCTTCAGGGATGGGCACTTGAAAGAATAGCCAAGGTTGATCTTGCTACACTGAGACTGGCCATATATGAAATCAGGTATATGTCGGATATACCAGTTGAGGTCTCCATAAACGAAGCTATTGAAATTGCAAAGAAGTACAGCGCCGACGATTCTTACAAATACGTAAATGGAGTACTGGGGGGCTATGTGAGGTCCCTGGAAAAGGATGAATAAGCTTTTTCTTGGGATAGATACGAGCAACTATACGACCTCCCTGGCAATTGTTGACCAGTATGGGAATATTATCGAAGACAAGAGGAAGGCTCTCCTTGTAAAGAGCGGACAAAAGGGGCTCCGACAACAGGAGGCTCTGTTTCAACATATAAAAAACGTGCCTGAGCTTATTGAAGCATTGGAAACTGAATTAACTTCAATTTCTGCAATAGGTGTCAGCACAAGGCCGAGGAATGTTGAGGGGTCGTATATGCCTGTATTTCTTGCAGGGGAGAATTTTTCCAGAGCCCTGGCCAGAGCCCTGGGGGTACCGATAAAAAGGTTTTCCCACCAGGAGGGGCATATCGGCTGTTGTATAATAGAGGAAAACAGGGAAGTGGAGTTTCTTTCTCTACATTTATCTGGTGGAACAACAGAAGTTGTATATGTGGAGAATCAAAAAGACAATCTTTTGACAGAGACTGTTGGTGGAACTCTGGATATAAGCATGGGACAGCTGATTGACAGAATCGGGGTACATCTGGGAATGAATTTTCCATGTGGGATGGAGTTGGACAGGATGGCAGCAAATGGCACCAAAATACAGAAAAAGCTCCAAACAACAATAAGGGATGGCTGGGTAAACCTTTCAGGCCTTGAGAATCTTTATAAGAATCTCCTGGATGGAGTAGAATGGAGCTATGAGGACGTAATCCATACAATGTTTCTTCATATGGTGGATATAGCAAGGGAGCTTATAAAAGCCCAGCTTAAGGAACACCCTGTCGGTAAGGTCTATGTTGTGGGAGGGGTATCAGCAAACTCCATAATACGCGATGGACTCAGGGAAGGATTGGGGAAACTCCAAATCAATTTCCCGGAAAGATCCCTGTCGACAGACAATGCAGTTGGAATTGCATACCTTGCAGCCTGCAAGGTAGGATGGGAGGAATAGCTATGAGACCACTTATGGTAAGTGAGGTAAATCATTACATAAAGAAGCTGATTTCAAGCGACATGCTCCTTAGTTCTGTGGTAATCGAGGGTGAAATTTCAAACTACACCCACCACTACAGCGGACATATGTATTTCAGCTTGAAGGATGAAAAAAGCAGATTAAGATGTGTAATGTTTAAAAGTGACAATGAAAAAGTTGACTTTAAACCGAAGAATGGCACAAAGGTGATTGTGACCGGGGGCATATCTGTTTATGAAAAGGATGGAAGCTACCAGGTCTATGTAAGAAAGATGGAAAAAAAGGGGGTAGGAGACCTTTACAGGGCATTTAACCTTCTTAAGGAAAAGCTCCAGGATGAAGGTCTCTTTGATCTTGAATTCAAGAAGGAGTTGCCAGCATCCCCCAAGACAATAGGAGTTGTGACCTCCTCAACGGGAGCAGCCATAAGGGATATTGTTAGTATACTCAGGAGAAGATACCCACCAATAAGGATAATTGTATATCCGGCCCTTGTACAGGGGGATGGGGCACCAGAAAGTATAATAAAGGGATTGAAGACTCTTGATAAAAGAGGGGATATTGACATCATTATAACCGGTCGTGGAGGAGGATCAATGGAGGAGCTGTTTGCCTTTAATGATAAGGAGCTTGCAAGGTGCATTTTCTCCATGGAAACGCCTGTAATATCCGCAGTGGGACATGAAACAGATTTTACCATAGCTGATTTTGTTGCTGATAAGAGGGCGTCAACCCCATCAGTTGCAGCAGAACTTGCCGTACCTGAAAGGGAGGCTCTTCTCGAAGATCTGAGAGCTGTTGGCTGGTCACTGAGGCGAAATATTGAAAGACTTATTGGAGAAAGACGGGCTCTAGTCGATAGACACAGAAGGACCTTGAACTTTATTAATCCCCAGCAGAGACTTATGGATAAAAAGGTTGAGCTTGACAATCTTCTAAGAGCAATTCAGCATAATGTCGAAAAGCAGCTGATGAAGGAATCAAGAGAGCTATCAACAATTGGGAACAGACTACAGCTTATAAATCCCGAGGCCATACTGGAAAGAGGCTATGGAATTATTACAGATCATCAGGGGAATGTCAAGAAGGCTGTAATGGAGATTAGCAAGGATGAAAGATTATATATAAGAATGTCTGATGGCAAGGCAGATGTACTTGTGGTTGATACTGAGGAGGTATAGGAATGGATATTGAAAAGCTTAGTTATGAAGAGGGAATGAAGCTTTTGGAGGAGCTGCTGGATGAGTTGGAAAATGAGGAGCTGACCCTTGATGAAACCATCAGGAAGTTTAAGGATGCAATGAAGGTTTACGAAAATTGCAATAAAATCCTCACAAAGGCAGAGGGAGAAGTAAAGATGTTGCTGGACAAGGGAGATTCAACAGAAGAGGTTGATTTTCCGGAGAGATTCACGGAGGAAACAGATGAAGAGCTTTAAAGACCTGAAGGAGTACCATAACCTGATAGACAATAGTCTCCTGGATGCAATCAAGTCGGGGGATGTTTATGAAAAGGACATTCAGGAGACTATGGAGTACAGCCTGTTTACAGGAGGAAAGCGATTAAGGCCCATAATGACATTAAAGGCCTATGAGATGTATGACAGCAATATCCACAATGCAATGCCATATGCAATGGCAATTGAAATGATACATACATATTCCCTGATACACGATGATCTTCCGGCAATGGATGACGATGATTCCAGAAGAGGCAAGCCTACTTGCCATAAGAAGTATGGAGAGGCCATGGCAATACTTACAGGAGATGCACTGCTTAACCTTGCCTTTCAGACAATTATGAAGACAGCTGTTTCAGGTAATTCAGATAAAGCGGCAAGAGCGGGCTATGAGATCGCCAAGGCATCGGGACATTCCGGAATGATAGGCGGCCAGGTTTTGGATATCAAGGGTGAAGCGAATAGAATGTCAGAGGATGAGCTGTTCCAGATGTACAGGGGAAAAACTGCAGCCCTGATTCAGGCAAGCATCATATCAGGAGCCATAGCAGGCGGTGCAACCCACGAGGATGTAGAAGCGTTGAGGGAATTTGGAGAAAATCTTGGGATAGCATACCAGCTTCAGGATGATCTACTCGATTCACTGGAGGACAGCAAGATTGATAAGTGTACATACCTTAGCTTTCATGGCAGGGGAGAGACAGAAGAGATGATTGGGAAATTAAGCGATGAAGCTATCGAGATTCTAAAGAATCTCAATCATCTGGATACATCATTTTTCCAGGACCTTACCCGGGATCTTATTCACAGGGATGCCTAGAAATATTGATATTTTATCAAAAACATGTTATAATTAGCTTAGTTGATAGTGGTACAGTATTCTAGTCAGCACAACTATTCTTGAAGGCGGGGCTAAAAATCCGTCGAAGGGCATATCGATGAAGTTCCTTATGTGTGGCTTGCGACGCCCAGTCGTGGGTCTTCATAAGGAGTAAGAAGGATGGGGCGATCTGCAATGGCATGCAGGCGAGACCCTACCTTCGTGGAGACATTGCAGAGTGATAAATAGTACCCTGCAGTGATAAACCTGCAAGACATAAATTTTTAATTAAAAGTGCAGAGTAGCCTGCCTTGAGTGGAGTAGCGCGGATGATAAGTCGACCTGGCCTTACCAGGGCCCGGTTTTGCCAGGTTTTGTTATCGAAACCTAATCTGCAAAAGAGGCTAAGGGATGGACTGGCTGTTGAGGAAAACTCCTAGACTGTTCATTATGAGGTAATCGGAGGATTACAGTGCGGACTAAGTGGCAATCCAGTTCTGTTTTTGGCAACAGGGCAGTGGAGAGATTAAAGGGAAACCGCTGAGCTGGCGACAGGCAGTTCTTTCTAGGGAAATCCTGCTGGACCTAAAGCCGTAAGATTTACTCAGATTACTACCACATTATTGGGCTGATAGCTTAGCTATCAGCTTTTTTATCTATATAGGGGGATAGGAATGGCTAAGAAGGAAGAAGACAGTTTTTACATAAAATACAAAATAAGATGGGTATTATTTATAACCTTTTGGACGTTTATGCTTGCTATTGGGATTTCTGTAATTGCGGAAAACCTGGTGCAAAATCTTGATGTCCTTTTTTCGTTTATGATACTCTTGATTATTGTTTTCATAGGTATATTATTTGATACCATAGGAATAGCAGTAACGGCAGCAAGTGAAAAGCCCTTTCATGCAATGGCCGCCAACAGGATTGATGAGGCAAGGACTGCCATTAAGCTTGTAAGAAACTCAAGCCAGGTGAGTAACTTCTGCAACGATGTGATTGGGGACATCAGTGGAATTATTTCCGGTGCCGTTGCCACAAGCATTATTTTCAGAGTTATTCGGATTATTGGCATTGCTGATGGAACCATACTGACTATTTTGCTGACTGCCTTCACTGCTTCTCTTACAGTGGGAGGAAAGGGCATAGGTAAATCCGTTGCGGAGTACCATCACGAGCCAATAATCTATCAGGTGGCAAGGATTGTAAATTTCTCGGAAAAGGTATTGAAAGTAGAGATTTTTTCTGCGAAAAAGAAGCCAAGGGACAGGAAGGACAAGGAGAAATAGTATGAATAAAAAACGAGCTGATGCGATTCTCTTTGAAAAGGGACTTGTTGAATCCAGGGAAAAGGGAAAGAGAATAATTATGGAGGGCTCCGTATTCGTGGGTGATACAAGGGTTGACAAGCCGGGAGAGTACTTTTCCGATGATGTGGATATACAGATAAGAGGCAATCCCCTGAAATACGTAAGTCGTGGAGGCTTGAAGCTGGAAAAGGCCATGGAGGAATTCGACCTTCAACTTGAGGACTTTATCTGCATGGATATGGGTGCATCCACTGGTGGCTTTACAGACTGTATGCTTCGATCCGGTGCCAGGAAAGTTTATGCAGTGGATGTAGGCTATGGGCAGCTGGATTGGAAGCTGCGGAGCGATAACCGCGTTATTGTTCATGAGCGGACAAATATAAGATATTTGAATACAGAGTCAATTCCTGATAAAATTGACTTTATTTCAATAGATGTAAGCTTTATAAGCTTAAGATTGATTCTACCGGTAGCACATAAGCTTTTAAAGGAAGAAGGAGCAGTTGTTGCCCTTGTAAAGCCTCAGTTTGAGGCTGGAAGAAACAAGGTGGGTAAGAAGGGAATTGTAAGGGAGAAATCGACCCACAGGGAGGTTTTGGAGAATGTTATACAGTTCAGCAGAGAGCTTGGATTCTTCGCCCATGGACTTACATTTTCACCCATTACAGGAACCACTGGAAATATTGAGTTCCTACTCCTTCTGAAGAAGCAGGAGACGCAGCTGCATAAAGAAATGATTGACCAGGTTATTGAAGAAGCCCACAAGAACCTTAAATAGATGGAGGTATACTTATGCTCAAGGAGCTTAGGATAAAAAACTTCGCAATTATTGATAATCTGACTATAGACTTTACAGAAGGGCTGAACCTCCTTACAGGAGAAACTGGCTCAGGAAAATCCATTATAATTGAGGCCCTTGAGATGGTCCTTGGTGGAAGGGCGAGCCGGGAAATGATCCGTACAGGGAAGGGCAAGGCAATTATAGAGGCCATGTTTTTTGTGGATGACAGACTTCAAAAGGAGCTTCTCCAACTTGGTTACGAGGCGGACGGGATTCTGGTCCTTACCAAGGAAATTTCAGATGGCTATCCCAGTGTTTCCAGAATCAACGGTAGACCGGTAACGCTTAATATACTCAAATCCATAACAAACAGGATGGTCGATATATTCGGCCAGCACGAGCACCAGTCACTGCTTGATACATCTAACCACATTAGAATAATCGACTCCCTTCTCCCAGTGGAAAGCAAAGAACTACTGAGTGGAATCAGGGAGGACTACAAGGAATACAAAAAACTGCAGGACAGACTGGACAAGCTATCTGTCAGTTCACAGCAGAGGGAAAGGGAGCTTGACCTTCTAAGATTTCAGATTGAAGAGATTGATGTGGCTGAGCTTTCAGGTGAAGATGACCAGGAGGTAGAACTCCAGTTCAAGCGCATGGATAATCTGAAGGATACCATTGCCCAGTCATACCAGGCTTTGGCTCTTTTAAACGATGAATACGATGGACCAGGGGTTATACCACTGCTTCAGAAGTCTGTTGAAATAATCGGACATTCGGGGAGATATGACCAAACCTTACAGGATTATGGAAACAGTCTTCAGGCAATATTATATGAATTACAGGATCTGTACCGGGAAACAAGCGGATATATTGAAGGACTGGATATAGATGAGGAGAAGCTCTTCCTGTTAAGGGAGAGACTGGATATTGTAAACACTTTGAAAAAGAAATACGGCTCAAATGTACAGCAGATACTCCAGTACAGGGATGAAACACAGGACAGGTATGACAGACTTCTAAATATCGATAGGGAGCTTGACAAGCTCCATATTGAAATTTCAGGGATAAGGGAAAAACTAATAAAAAATTCCAGTGAATTGAGCTCTTTGAGAAAAAGAGTATCACTGAAGCTTCAAAAAGATATGGAGCGGGAGCTGCTTACCCTTAATATGGACAATGTAATATTCAAGGTCCATTTCAAGAAAAGAGAAGAGCCAATTGACAGTGGCATTGACTCCATTGAATTTCTTCTCTCAACAAATCCAGGAGAAGACCTGAAGCCTCTTTCAAGGATTGTATCAGGAGGTGAAATGTCCAGGATAATGCTTGCCTTTAAGGGTATAATGGCTGATATGGACAATATGCCAACTCTTGTGTTTGATGAAATAGACACCGGTATAAGTGGAAGGACTGCACAGGTTGTAGGAGAGAAAATAAGAAGGATATCATCTGGACATCAGGTTATTTCCATTTCACATCTTCCTCAGATTGCTGCCCTTGCTGACACCCATTTTGTAATCAGAAAGGGTTCAGGCAAGGAAGGAACAATAACCAAGGTTGAAAGACTCCTCCAAGAGGAGCGCGTGGATGAGTTGGCAAGGCTTCTTGGAGGAGTCCAGGTAACTGAAACAACCAGAAAACACGCTGTCGAAATGCTTGAAATGTCAAATAAGGTGAAGAAATAAGGCCTTTATGCTATACTCTATATATAAATTATATATAGATGGATAGAGTAATTTTAAATTAGGGGGATCTGTATGACTTACGAAGAAAAGACCATGAAGTGTGACAGGATATACGAGGGAAAGATATTGAACCTGAGAATAGACACCGTGGAGCTTCCTGACAAGAAATATTCAAAAAGAGAGATTGTTGAGCATCCAGGAGGCGTAGGAATTGTTGCACTGACTGAGGATAATAGAATATTGTTGGTAAGACAGTACAGAAAGGCAATTGACAAGGTTCTTCTTGAGCTTCCGGCGGGAAAGCTTGAGGTAAACGAGGAGCCGAAGGAAACTGCCTTGAGGGAATTGAAGGAGGAGACTGGCTATAGCGCAGAAAAGCTTGAATATCTTCTTGAATTCTATACTTCACCAGGCTTCAGCAGTGAAAAGGTTTATCTTTTCTATGGCGAGAATGTAAAACCTGGGAATCAGGAGCTTGAATCTGGGGAATTCATTGATGTTGAGAGCTATAGTCTTAAAGAGGTCCAAAAACTAGTTGCAAGGGGAGAAATCATGGATGCAAAGACTATCATCGGAATACAGACTTTAATGAACAGGGCGACAGAATAAAGATTTATTAAAAGGGGATAGATTATGTTAAGGGGTATAATGGTCGAATATACCAGGTATATAGAAAAACAGAAGAAACTCAGCAGGAATACGGTAGAGGCCTACACCAGGGATGTGGAAAGATTCCGCGACTTTATGGACGATGCAGGTATCAATAATGTGGAGCAGGTAAACAATACACATGCCATAAGGTATCTGCTCCAGCTTCAGCGTGAGGGCAAGTCAACCTCGACTATTTCAAGACATCTTGCAAGCATAAGATGTCTCTTTGAATATCTTATAAACAACGGTATGGTGAAGGAGGACCCAACCTTGAATCTAAAACCTCCAAAGAAGGAGAGAAAATCACCTCAGATTCTTTCTGAAGAGGAAATCACCAGACTGATGGAGCTGCCTGACACTTCAAAGTCAAAGGGAGCAAGGGACAAGGCGCTTCTGGAGCTTTTATATTCCTCGGGTCTCAGGGTATCTGAGATAAATTCCCTAAACATCGGTGATGTAAAACTGTCAAAGGGTACAATCATACTGTCAGAGGATTATGAAAAAAGAAGGGTCCCTGTAGGCTCAAAGGCAGTAGAGAGCATAGAATTCTATCTGAAGCACTTTAGGACTGACAGTGGCGAGGAAGAGCCACTCTTTGTAAATTACAGCGGCAAGAAACTTACAAGACAGGGTCTTTGGAAGATAATCAGGGCCTATGCCGACAAGGTTTCCGGAAGCAAGTCGATAACACCTCAGATTCTGAGAAATTCATTTGCAGTTCATATTCTAAGCAACGGTGCAGATATAAAAACTGTGCAGGAAATTCTTGGACATACCGATATTGCTTCCACCCAGGTATATAGTATGACCACTGAAAACGGCAGTGTCGAGGAAGTCTACAAAAAGGCTCATCCAAGAGCATAGGAGGGTCAATATGAGAGCTATTGATATAATAGAAAAGAAGAAGCATGGAGAGGGTCTTTCAAAGGAAGAAATAGAGTTTATGATATCCGGTTATACAAAGGATGAAATTCCTGACTACCAGATGTCTGCATTTCTTATGACCATATACTTCAACGGAATGAAAGAGGATGAAATTGCTTATCTCACTGAAAGCTTTGTGAATTCAGGAGAGCAGGTTGATCTTTCACCGATTCAGGGGATAAAGGTCGACAAGCATTCCACTGGAGGAGTTGGAGACAAGATAAGTCTGATTGTAATTCCGCTGGTAGCTGGAGCAGGGGTGCCTGTTGCAAAGATGAGTGGAAGGGGCCTGGGTCATACAGGCGGTACAATTGACAAGCTTGAGTCCATAGAAGGATTTAGGATAAACTTATCCTCAAAGGAATTTATCGATAATGTAAATAAGTACAAGATGGCAATAATTGGACAGACTGCAAATCTTACCCCTGCGGACAAGAAGATATATGCCCTGAGGGATGTAACATCTACCATAGACAGCATACCTCTTATTGCAAGCTCCATTATGAGCAAGAAGATAGCTTCAGGCGCTGATGCAATAGTACTTGATGTGAAGGTTGGTTCAGGAGCATTTATGAAGACAATTGAAGAGGCAGAAAAGCTTGCAAAAACAATGGTTGGAATAGGGAAGAGCCTAAAGAGGGATACTGTAGCCGTTATTACAAATATGGACCAGCCTCTTGGCTATCAGGTAGGAAACAGCAATGAGGTAAGGGAAGCAATAGAGGTACTGTCAGGAGATGGAGCAGAGGATGAAACTACTGTTGCTCTTACCATCGCTTCACATATGTGTGTTCTGGGGGGAGCCTTCGACGATTTTGATCAGGCATACAAGAGCCTTCAGAAAACCATTGAATCAGGGCAGGCCTTGGAGAAACTGAAGGAGCTTATAAAGATTCAAGGAGGAAATCCGGAGGTTGTCAATAATCCAGATCTGCTGCCTGGAGCAAGGAATTCCTTCGATGTTGTAGCTGAGAAGAGTGGCTACATTTATGAGATTGATGCAGAAGCCGTTGGCATAAGCGCAATGCTTCTTGGGGCCGGCAGAAGGACCAAGGAGGATAAGATTGACTATGGAGCGGGCATAACCCTGAAGAAAAAAATTGGGGATTCTGTTGAAAAGGGAGAAACAGTCTGTACCCTCTGGACCAATCTTGATAAATTCCAGGATGCCGTGGAGAGAATAATGGAAGCATATATGATTTCCGACGAAAAACCAAAGACAAAACCCTATATTTATAATATAATAAAATAGTGTAATAATGATACCTCGACATCACAGAGTCGAGGTTCATTATTATAAAAGACGAGGATAACACAGGAAAGAAGAGGAAATATATGGAATATATAATAAGCTTGCCAGGACTTCTGGTTGCAATAATTTTTCATGAGCTTGCTCATGGTCTTACAGCCTATTGGCTGGGGGATCCCACTGCCAAGAACGCTGGAAGGCTGACACTGAATCCAATTAAGCATATAGATCCAGTTGGATTCCTGTTTATGCTTATATTCAGGTTCGGCTGGGCAAAGGCAGTGCCAATCAACCCAAGGTATTTCAAGAACAGGAAGAGGGACACCTTGCTTGTTTCACTTGCAGGGGTCACCACCAACTTCATTATAGCGATTATAACAGGAGCTATTCTTGTACATGCTCCCATTGGAAATGAGATTGTAGTTCAGATGCTTGTAATAACCCTTTGGTACAATATTATGCTGGGAGTATTCAATCTGATGCCATTCCCGCCCCTCGACGGCTCCAAAGTGGTTGCAAGTCTATTGCCGGAGAAGATGGAGTTCTTCTTCTATAAAAATGAAAGATATTTCTATCTGATTCTAATACTTCTTATAGCAACTGGAGGAATTGGGAGAATTCTAGGCCCATTGGTGGACTTAGCATACAATCTGATTATCAATCTATTGATTTAGGAGAATGCCATGAACTATAAAGTAAGTGTAGAGGTTTTCGAGGGTCCTCTTGACCTATTGCTGAACCTGATAGACAATAATGAAATAGATATATATGATATTCCCGTCCATACTGTCACGGAGCAATTTATTGCACAGTTGAAGAAATGGGAGGATATGAATCTCCAGGTTGCAAGTGATTTTATTATTATGGCAGCCACACTGATTGAGATCAAGTCAAAGATGCTCCTTCCAAAGGAAACAGTCTTTGTTGATGGAGAGGAGATCCAGATAGATCCAAGGGAAGAGCTTGTAAAAAGACTAATGGAGTATAAGATTTACAAGAAGATATCCGAGAACCTCAAGGCATCGGAGGAAGTATACAGCAAGGTGTACTATAAGCCACAGGAGGATGTCAGCGACTTCAGAGATCCCTTTCAGGAGCTCAGTGCAGTTCAACTAAAGGACCTGGTAGACACTCTTCAGAATATACTTCAGAGACACAGGTACAACAATCCCCAGGAGACCTTCTATGAAATCAGAAGGGAGGAAGTAAGCCTTGAGGATTGCACCAGGGATATTAAAGAAATGGTAAGGAGTTCCGGAAAAATAAGATTCAGTGAAATAATAACAAGGGAAGCATCCAGATCTAGAATAATCGCTTATTTTCTGTCACTGCTGGAGCTTATGAGAACAAGATTTATTTCAGTGAGACAGGATGACAGCTTTTCAGATCTTATTATTGAGAAGAGAGGTATTTGATTTATGGACAACAGGGAAATAAAATCCATAATAGAAGGTCTGCTTTTTACATTCGGAGAGCCAATTGAAAGCAGTGAAATGGCAAAGGTCATGGATTTAACCAACAAGGAAGTCCTTTCGATTCTTTTGGAGATGAAGGATGAGTTTGACTATAACCGGAGGGGAATCAGAATCATAAGGTTCAACAATTCCTTTCAGCTTGGTACAAGACCGGAGCATCATGACTGGATAAAGACGGTTGTACAGGGCAGAAACACAAGACCACTCTCAAATGCTGCATTGGAGACCCTTTCCATTGTTGCATACAAGCAGCCGGTGACAAAGGCTGATATTGACCACATAAGAGGGGTAAAAAGCGACAGAAGTCTGGAAACCCTCATAGGAAGGCGCCTGGTAAAGGAGATTGGCAAACTGGATAAGCCCGGGAAACCGAATATATATGGCACCACTGACGAGTTTCTCAAGTATTTCGGGCTACAGTCCCTACAGGAACTGCCACCGGTGGATAATTTTACTATAGAAGATAAAGGAATAGAGGAGTTTTATAATGAAGGATAATAAGAGCATTAGATTGCAAAAGTATATGGCTATGAGCGGAGTTGCCTCAAGAAGGGCATCTGAAGAGCTTATCAAGGAAGGAAAGGTCCAGGTCAATGGAAAGGTTGTAACAGAAATGGGAATTACAATTATTCCAGGCAAGGACAAGGTAAAGGTCGATGGAATAAATATCAAGCCAGAAAGCAACAAGGTTTATATAGTCCTCAATAAGCCGATTGGCATAGTCACAAGCGCCAAGGATGAAAAAGGAAGAACCGTTGTCACAGACCTGATAGAAGAGGTAGAGGAGCGGATTTATCCCGTTGGAAGACTGGATGCCGATACCAGTGGGCTGGTTCTTCTTACCAATGACGGAGAACTGGCATTTAAACTTACCCATCCAAGCAAGATGGTATATAAAAGGTATATAGCCATAGTGGAGGGCGTTCCCAATAGAGGTGAGCTTGAGAGGTTCAGAAAAGGATTCAGACTGGAAGGAAAGATGACTGCTCCTGCCAAGGTAAAGATACTTAAGAACTTTGGCGACGATTCCATATTGGATATACAGCTTTATGAGGGAAGAAACAGGCAGGTAAAGAAGATGTGCGAGGCCATAAATCATCCAGTCAAGAAGCTTAAGAGAATATCTTTTGGAGAAATTGAGCTGGGAGGTCTGGATTCTGGCAACTGGAGATACCTCAACGACGAGGAGCTTGACTATATAAAATCTCTGTAATATTTTCTGTAATATTTAATGATAAGAGGTGTATCGATGCTTAGTTTTAAGGATGTTTCAGATATAGATATGATAAAGAAATTTTTAAATAAAAACGATATATGGAGCGAATTCATTTCCAATGGATTGTTTTTTGGAGGCTTCGATGACGGAAGTCTTTTCGGAGTAACCCAGATTCTTCTGGAGGATGGTAAGGTTTATGTTCAGTATGTATTCCTGGATAAGGATTACAGGGGTCAGGGATTGGGAAATGCAATGATTAGGTCACTGCTGAACAAGCTCGAAATAAATGGGTTTCATATGGTGTATTCAAGAGTCGATAATTCATATCTTGAAAAAATTGGATTTACAAAATTTAAGAATGAATATCAGTGTGACCTGAAGGAATTGTTTTCGGGAGGCTGCACCTGTTGTTCGACAGGAGATATTCATGGGTGATATTCTCAACAATGCAACCCAATTCACGGAAATAATTATGAAAAACTTCGTACGGGAAGGACATATCTGCGTTGATGCAACGACGGGAAATGGAAAGGATACACTTATTCTCGCGAAGCTGGTTGGGGTGACGGGATTTGTATATAGCTTTGATATCCAAAAAATAGCCCTTGAAAATGCTGGTGACCTTCTTGCCAAGAAAGGCTTGCACCATAGGGTAAGTCTTGTTCATGACAGTCATGAGAACATACGGGGCAATATAGAGGGCGAGATAGATTTTATCATCTATAATCTAGGCTACTTGCCAGGAGGGGATAAATCAGTTAGAACATCAGCAACAACAACCATCAGGAGTATAAATAATGCTTTATATTCCATGGTACCCGGTGCTATAATGTTAATAACAGCCTACACTGGTCATGAGGGAGGACTTTATGAATACCAGGCTGTGAGGGGTCTTGCAGAAGAGCTGGACCAGAATGGATACAATGTATTTGAATTTTCATTTATAAACCAGAAAAACAATCCGCCGATAACCATCGGCATTGAAGTTAGAGGAGGTAGAATATGGCAAAGGTAAAAATTATGGAGACTGCATTAAGGGATGCTCACCAGTCACTTATTGCAACCAGAATGACTACAGAGGAAATGATTCCAATAGCTGAAAAGCTGGACAAGGTTGGCTACCACGCCCTTGAGGTTTGGGGTGGAGCTACATTTGACTCATGCTTGAGGTATCTTAACGAGGATCCATGGGATAGACTGAGACAACTTAGAAAGGCATTCAAGAACACCAAGCTCCAGATGCTTTTAAGAGGACAGAATATTCTCGGATACAAGCATTATCCGGATGATGTGGTTGAGGAATTCGTAAAAAAAGCAATAGAAAATGGGATAGATATTGTTAGAATATTTGATGCGCTGAATGACCTGAGAAACCTGGAAACATCAATAAAAGCAGTCAAGAAGTACGGAGGCCATGCACAGGGGGCCATATCCTACACAGTAAGCCCGGTACACAACAATGAATACTATGTAAATCTTTCGAAAGAAATGGTTCAAATGGGTGTTGATTCCATATGTATAAAGGACATGTCAGGGATACTTCTTCCTTATGTGGCATATGACCTTGTAAAGGACCTTAAGGAGGCAGTGGATGTTCCAATTGAGGTACATTCACACTTTACCAGCGGTATTGCGAATCAGACCTATATGAAGGCAATAGAGGCAGGGGCTGATATAGTGGATACTGCAATATCACCCTTGGGGAATGGAACAAGTCAGCCGGCTACCGAGCCTATGATTGCTTCTCTACAGGGTACAGAACACTATCCTGATATTGACTTTGATCTTCTTCTCGAGATTTCAGAGTATTTCAAGACTCTTAGGGACAAGTACATGAAGGCGGGACTTCTTGATATGAAGGTTCTTTATGTGGATGTAAATACACTTAAGTATCAGGTCCCAGGTGGAATGCTCTCCAACCTTGTTTCCCAGCTTAAGGCTCAGGGCAAGGAGGATCTATATGATGATGTTCTCAAGGAAATCCCTAAGGTAAGGAAAGAATTGGGATATCCGCCACTTGTTACACCTATGAGCCAGATTGTAGGAACTACTGCGCTATTCAATGTAATCACAGGTGAAAGATATAAAATGGTGCCATCTGAGACTAAAAACTATGTAAAAGGGCTATATGGAAAACCACCAGCACCGATTTCTGAGGAAATAATAAAGAAAATCATAGGTGATGAGAAGCCATATGAGGGAAGACCTGCAGATATGCTGGAGCCACAGCTTGAAAATTATAGAAGAGAAATCAGCGAATATATAGAGCAGGATGAAGACGTACTAAGCTACGCACTGTTCCCACAGGTTGCAATCCCATTCTTTAAGCAACGTCTTGCAGCAAAGTACAAGATTGAAACCGACCTGTTGAATCAGGAGGATCAAACTCATCCAGTTTAAGCAATGGACAAAACTTTATAAATATGTTATCAAAAAGCAAGCCTGATGTTGGCTTGTTTTTTGTTTGAGAATAGTAGGATAAGGGAGATTGGAGAAACTGGATAATGTCCATAAATTCAATCGTTTGAAAGCAAACTTGCAAAAATAATCCAAAGTGGTTAAATTATGAAATAAAACTTGCAAATCCATATATACTTTGTTATTATTTAGGTAAGTAAACAAGTTACATATAGGAGGGAAAACGATGCCAGATAAGAAGGATAAAATTGTTACCGTTGAGAAGGAATGGTGCAAGGGCTGTGGCATTTGCGTTGCATATTGCCCAAAGAGTGTTCTAGCGTTAAAAGATGGCAAGGTGGAAATAGTTGATCCAGAAGCTTGTATAATGTGTGGCCAATGTGAATTGCGTTGTCCTGATTATGCAATATACTTAAGGGAGGAATAAGAATGAGTATAAAATTAATGCAGGGTAATGAAGCCTGTGTTGCCGGAGCATTGAAGGCAGGAATGAAGTTTTATGCCGGTTATCCTATAACTCCGTCTACTGAAATAGCTGAACTGTCAGCTGAGCTATTACCCAAGGTAGGAGGAAAGTTTATTCAGATGGAAGATGAAATCGCAGGTATTGCTGCTGCATTGGGGGGATCACTGGCAGGTCTCAAATCCATGACTGCAACATCAGGCCCAGGATTCAGTCTGAAACAGGAGAATATTGGGTATGGGATCATAACTGAAACTCCCTGTGTGATTGTAAACGTACAAAGAAGCGGTCCCAGTACAGGTCTGCCAACATCGCCTGCTCAGGGGGATATTATGCAGTCCAGATGGGGAACTCATGGGGATCACTCAATAATAGTACTTTATCCATCTTCAGTTAAGGAAATCTATTACATGACAATTAGAGCATTTAATCTGGCTGAAAAATATAGAACACCTGTAATTCTTCTTTTGGATGAAATTATAGGTCATATGAGGGAGAAAATTGAAATTCCTGAAAACGATGATGTTGAAATATTGGATAGAAAGAAGCCGAAATGCTCACCATCAGACTACAAGGCATTCAAGGTAAAAGATGGAGATATCGTACCAGAAATGGCAGCCTTCGGAGAGGGCTACAGATACCATGTAACAGGACTTGTTCACGATGAAACCGGATTCCCATCCGGAAATGAACACGTTGCCGGCAAGCTTCTGAACAGGCTGATCGGAAAAATTGAAAACAACAAGAAGGATATAGTTACCTATGAGGAATATATGCTTGATGATGCGGAGATAGCAATTGTATCCTTTGGATCAATTGCAAGATCTTCTAAATCAGCAGTTGATACATTAAGAAGCCAGGGCTACAAGGTCGGTCTTTTCAGACCTATAACCATCTGGCCATCTGCTGAAGATCAGCTAAGAGAGCTTGGCAAGAAAATGAAGAAGATATTTGTTGTTGAGCTCAATGCCGGTCAGTACTTCCTGGAGGTTGACAGAATCGCAGGCAAGCATACTGAAGTTGAGAAATTCGGCAAGATCAACGGAGATATAATCACTCCTGATGAAATAGTCTCACTTGTGAAGGAGGATAAAAATGCCTAGTGAATTAGTTAATAAGTATTTTAGAACACAGAATCTGCCTCATATATGGTGTCCAGGCTGCGGAAACGGAATCGTTACAAGAGCATTGGTAAAGGCTGTTGATACACTTGGACTGGACAAGGACAATGTATGCGTTGTTTCCGGAATCGGTTGTTCATCAAGAGCACCGGGATATCTGGATTTCAATACTCTTCATACAACACATGGAAGAGCTCTGGCCTTTGCAACCGGTATAAAGATGGCTAATCCTGAGCTGAAGGTAATAATAGTTACAGGTGATGGAGACTCATCTGCTATAGGTGGCAATCACCTGATACATGCTGCAAGAAGAAATATAGATATAACAACAATTGTATTCAACAATAATACCTATGGAATGACAGGAGGTCAGTTCTCTCCCACAACTCCTACAGGAGAAAAGGGAACTACTGCTCCATACGGAAGCGTAGATCCAAACTTTGACCTGTGCAATCTCGCAGCAGCTGCGGGAGCCTCCTATGTTGCCAGGGGTACTATTTTCGCTGCCAACATGCTGGAGAAGAATATTATCGCAGGCATACAGAATAAAGGCTTCTCATTTATTGAGGCCATGTCAACATGCCCAACATACTACGGCAGAAAGAATAAGAAAGGTACAGCAGTTGATATGGTAACATATTTAAAGGAAAGTGCAATTAATAAGATTGCATGGGACAAGCTTCCCGATGAAAAGAAGGAAGGCAAGTTTGTAATAGGAGAACTACACAATATAGAGAGACCTGAGTATACAGAGGCATATGGAAAGCTAATTGCATCCGTAAAGAAGGAGGGCTAACATGAAACGTTGGGAATTGAGATTTTCAGGTGCCGGTGGACAGGGGCTAATAACAGGGGGAATAATTCTGGCCGAGGCTGCAATCCTTGATGGGAAAAATGCTCTCCAGTCACAGTCCTACGGACCAGAGGCAAGAGGAGGAGCAAGCAAGGCAGAGGTAATTATAAGTGAAGATGAAATATCATTTCCAAAGGTTGAGCATTGTGACTTGCTGCTTTCATTGACTCAGCTTTCATGCGACAAGTATCTTGATAAATTGAAGTCGGGCGGAATACTTGTAATAGATGATTCAGTTGAAGTTCCTGAAAGAGAAGATATAGAAGTTTACAAGATACCTATCCTTTCAACTGCAACAACAAAACTAGGCAAGCCCATGGTTGCAAATATTGTTGCCCTGGGTGCGATATACAGCATAACAGATATAGTTTCACAGGAATCCCTGGAAAAAGCAGTGTTATCAAGAGTACCCAAGGGAACTGAGGAACTGAACAAGGCTGCTCTTCAAGAGGGTTACAGACTTGTCAAATAGAAAGGTTGTGACCGGATGGCAACTAATCCAAATGTAATAAAGAACATTCAGGACAATTATTCAAGGCTCAGCAAGGGTCAGAGAATAATTGCAGAATATATGATAAACCAATATGACAAAGCGGCCTTTATGACTGCCGCCGCTCTTGGAAATAACCTGAGTATAAGTGAGTCCACTGTAGTAAGGTTTGCAAATGCCCTTGGCTATTCAGGCTACAAGGAGTTGCAGAAGGAACTGCAGGAGCTTATCAGAAATAAGCTTACTACTGTACAGAGACTAAATCTATCTGAGGATTATTCCAAGAATGAACATTCCATTGCAAAGGTTATGGAAAAGGATATAGATAACCTGAGGAAGACCCTGTCAGAGGTAGATTCTGACAAATTCTACGAGGCTGTGGAGATGACTCTTGATGCAAAGAATATATATATCATGGGATTGAGAAGCTCTTCATTTCTATCAGGCTATATGGCTTTCTATATGAATTTTATCTTTGACAATGTAAGGCTTATAAAACCAGGTGCAAATGATATATTCGAGCAGCTTGCAAAATCAACAGAGAATGACATCGTTATCTGCCTGACTTATCCAAGATACTCAAAGAGGACACTGGAAGCCCTGGAGTACACCAGGAAAAAGGGATGTAAAATAGTAAGTTTTACTGACAGTCTTATCTCACCTGCATCTGACAAGTCGGACATAACTATAATTGCAAGGAGTGACATGCTTTCCTTTGTGGATTCCCTGGTTGCACCTATGAGCCTTATAAATGCATTCATAGTGGCATTGGCAAGCGAGAAGAAAGAGGACATAACGCCCTACTTCGAAGAGCTTGAGAACGTATGGAAGACCTACAGTATATATAATGAAAGCAGCATATAAAAACTATATAGAAATTCTTGAGATCCGTTGTGATATTGCAACGGATTTTTCAATGTAAGTAATAGGGAATAATTCAACAAAAATCATAATAAATATTATCATAAATGATAAGAAAAACAACTCATTTTATGTTATGATTCATTTAAGGAGAGGGTTATATGGGTTTAAAAGTAGGAGTTATTGGTGGCGGACCAGCCGGAATCATGGCATCGGGTGCTGCTGCAACAAATGGACATGATGTAGTACTTCTGGAAAAAAATAATCAGCTTGGGAAAAAGCTGTTTATAACGGGTAAAGGAAGATGCAATATTACGAATTCTGCACCTATCGAAGAGTTTTTTGATAAAATTGTAACCAATAAAAACTTTTTATATAGCAGTTTTTATACATTTGACAATAATGCAATAATGGATCTACTTAAAAAGTATGGTCTGAAGTTGAAAATTGAAAGGGGAAACAGAGTATTTCCTGAAAGTGACAAATCAAGCGATGTAATCAAAGCCTTCACTAGATATCTTCAGGATTCAGGGGTTAAGGTAAGATTGAATTCAGATGTTACACACATAAAGTATGATGGTGAGCTTTTCAGCGTATACATTAGAGATGGAGAAACACTTCAATTCGATCGACTTATTTTAAGCTCTGGGGGAAAAAGCTATACGGCTACAGGTTCAACTGGAGATGGATTTAATTTTGCTAAATCTCTGGGACATACAGTAACCGATCTTAGACCGAGTCTGGTCCCTATTGAATTAAACAATTCTTGGTTAGATGACCTTATGGGATTGTCACTAAAAAATGTAACCTTAAAAGCATTTTCAGGTAAAAAAGAGGTTCATAGTGAATTCGGAGAAATGGTGTTTACACATTATGGAATATCCGGTCCGATTGTACTAACCATAAGCAATTACATCAACAGTATAAAAAAAGAGATTAGTCTCAGACTTGATTTGAAGCCAGCACTTGATAAGGATAAGCTCAATGCAAGAATTATGAGAGATTTTGCTCAGTATAGCAATAAGCAGCTTAAAAACGCACTAAACGATTTATTGCCACAGAGAATTATTCCATGGATTATTGAAGCCTCTGGAATCTACCCTGACAAGATCGTGCATCAGATCACTAAAGAGGAAAGGGAAAGCCTTGTTGATGCCTTGAAGGGGTTTCCTCTTGATTTTAAAGGCTTCAGACCGCTTGAAGAGGCGATTATAACTTCTGGCGGAATCAATGTAAAAGAGATAAATCCCTCCACAATGGAGTCTAGGATAATACCAGGCCTCTACTTTGCAGGTGAGATTATTGACATCGACGCACTGACTGGGGGATATAATCTTCAAATAGCGTATTCAACAGGATATTTGGCAGGAATAAATGTATAAATAGCTTGTTTATATGGCGTGTTTATTATATAATCAAGTGGAGAGTTTGTAGATACGTAGTATATATATGAAGGCTATTACTGTAGAGGAGAATCTGTTGCCGTTTTATTACATTGCAATAGATCAAGAGGAAGATTGACGACTAAAACCACCTAAATGAGGATAAGGTTATCAACATGATTTTTTCTACTACAATACATCTGGATCGAACCCACCCCAGGTTGAAACATCTGGAGATGTCAATAGTCTTAGACATTACCACTACTTGTATTCAAGCCACCTCGCGGTGGTTATTCTTTTTTTGCGGAGGACAGATTATGACCAGGCATTATTCAATTGCAATAGATGGTCCGGCTGGAGCCGGGAAAAGTACAGTAGCCAGAATAGTGGCAAAAAGGCTAAATTTTGAATATATAGATACAGGAGCCATGTACCGGGCATACACCCTGAAGGTACTGCAAAACAATCTCGATCCACAGAATCAGGATGAGGTTAAATCCCTTCTTGATTCCACTGATATATATTTCAATGACAACCACATTTACCTGGATGGAAAGATGGTCGATGACGAAATAAGAGACAATCGCATAAGTGACAATGTCTCATATATTGCCAGCATCAAGGAAGTAAGAAACAAGATGGTTTCACTTCAGCAGGAAATGGCTGGATGCAAATCAGTGGTTATGGATGGCCGGGATATAACGACTGTTGTTCTGCCTTATGCAGACTTCAAGTTTTTTATAACGGCATCGGTTGAGGAAAGAGGAAGACGAAGATATCTGGAGCTTCTGGACAAGGGAGTAGAAGATATTACTCTCCAGAGTATTATCGATGACATTCGCAGACGTGATGAAATAGACAGCACCAGGAAAGAGTCACCACTTACCAGAACTGAGGATTCCATCCTCGTTGACACGACCGAACTCAGCATTGAGGATACTGTTGACCTGATTATCGACTTGGTAAAGGAGGGGAAATAGGATTGTTTTATTCATTGGTTAAGGCTATAGCCTTTGTTGTCTTCAATATAGTATTTGGAATCAAGGTTGAAGGCAAGGACCATATTCCCGGAAGTGGAAGACTTGTCTTGTGTTCAAATCACAGGAGCAACTGGGATCCACTAATAATTGCCTCAATCTTCCCAAGAAAAATCGCCTGGATGGGGAAAAAGGAACTTTTTGATGTTAAGATTCTCAAGGTTCCACTTAGATGGTTGGGAGTATTCCCAGTTGACAGGCATATAGCAGATATTTCAGCCGTAAAAACTGCTTTGCGGATTTTGAAATCAGAGAAGGTACTAGGGATATTTCCTGAAGGAACCCGGGTAAAGGAATATGATCCGGGAAATGCTAAAGCCGGTGTAGCCTTACTGGCAATGAAATCGAAGGCACCCGTATTACCGGTTTATATCGAGGGTAGCTATAAATTATTCAGCAGGCTTCGAATAGTAATTGGAGAGCCACTGGAATACCACAAGAAATACTCCGGAAAGTTGGGCAACGAGGAGTACAGCAATATAAGCCAGGCAATCCTGGCTAAGATATATGCGTTGGGAGGCTAAAAAGTGAAAATTATATTGGCTGAGAACGCAGGATTCTGTTTCGGTGTAGACAGGGCAGTCAAAATGACTGAAGATGAGCTATCCAGGGAAGGAACAAAAGTTTATTCCTATGGACCACTTATTCACAATCCCCAGGCTGTTAAGTCACTTAAGGACAAGGGTCTGGATACAATAGATGATTTTTCCAAGATTCCTGAGGGAAGAATAATCATAAGATCTCATGGTGTCCCAAAAAGCATTGCGGAAGAGATTGAAAAATCAGGACTACACAGGGTAGATTGTACCTGTCCCTATGTGAAGGCTGTCCATAAGAAGGTTGAAGATTACCATTCTATGGGTTACACCATCGTTATCATAGGTGACAAGAATCACCCTGAGATAATTGGGATAAACGGATGGTGTGAAGATAAAGCTTATATTGTCAACAGTCGCGAGGAAGCCATTGAATTACCAAATATGGAAAAATCCTGTGTTGTATCGCAGACAACAAACAGACTGAACAAATTTATTGAACTCAGCAAAATTGTTGAGGAAAAATCAGATGAGGTTGTATTGTTCAACACTATCTGTAATGCTACAAAACTCAGACAGGAGGCTGCTGAGAAAGTAGCAAAAAAAGTCGATGCGATGATTGTAATTGGAGGGAAACAAAGCTCAAATACAACCAAGCTGGCTGAAATAGGCAGTAGATATTGTGAAAATGTATATCATATTGAAACTATTGAAGAATTAGCTTTACAAAAGCTACAGAATTTTAATACAATAGGAATAACCGCAGGTGCTTCAACACCTGATTGGATAATTAAGGAGGCTGTTAAGGTAATGGAGAATTATAACAAAGATGAAATGATGGAAGCAATTGAGAGTTCATTTAAAAGGGTCAACAGAGGTGACGTTCTGAAAGGAACAGTACTTTATGTAACAAACAACGAGGTAATGGTAAACATCAACTACAAGAGTGATGGGATTATTGTAAAGAGTGAAATGTCAAAGGAAAAGGAAGCTGAAGTTGATCCAAAAAAACTTTTCAATGTTGGTGATGAAATTGATGTTTATGTAATGAAGCTTGATGATGGTGAAGGTAATGTTGTACTTTCAGCTAAGAGAGTTGATTTTATAAAGGATTGGGAGGTTCTTGAAGAATCATACAAGAACGAAGAAATACTTGAAGTTAAGGTTCTTAACGCAGTAAAGGGTGGACTCACTGTCCTTGTAAACGGCGTTAACGGTTTTATGCCTGCATCACAGATTTCAATGAATTACGTATCAGACTTAAATCAATTTAAGGGTCAGACATTAAAGGCGAAAATTATAGATTTTGATATTCAAAAGAGAAGAATGATTCTTTCTAGAAAAGCTGTTGAGAAGGTTGAAGTTGAGAAGAAGAGAGCAGAGCTTTGGGAAACAATCGAAGAAGGAGAGATCCTTACAGGTGTTGTTCAAAGACTTACTGATTTCGGTGCATTCGTAGACCTTGGAGGAATTGATGGACTTATTCATATCTCAGACCTTGCTTGGTTCAGAGTCAAGCATCCTTCAGAAGTGTTGAAGGAAGGAGAAAGTGTTGAGGTCAAGGTCCTGGCGTTTGACAAGGAGAAGAACAGAATATCTCTTGGTCTAAAGCAGACCAAAGAGGAGCCCTGGGATGTATTTATTAAAGAATACAAGGTAGGGGATATCATTGAAGGAGAGGTCGTAAATATTCTTGACTTCGGTGCATTTGTAAGAGTAATAAAAGGTGTCGATGGTCTACTGCACGTATCACAGATTTCAAAGGACCATGTTGAAAAACCATCAGATGTTCTAAAGGTTGGAGACAAGGTTACTGTTAAGATAACAGAAATCAATGAAGCTGACAAGAAGATCAGCCTAAGTGCTAAAGATGCGATGGAATCAGATGAATCTGAAGAGGAAGCTCCTGTCGAAGCTAAAGAGGAGAAGGAAGAGACTCACAAGGAAGATGATTTCAATACTACTATAGAAGAAATGACAAAAGAAGACTAATAATAAGCATGAGATGGGTTAAATTAAATTTTAACCCATTTTTTAAAGACAATTGAGGGAGGGAAATATATGGATACCAGGGAATTTCTTGAATTGTTGTCAAATGGCAACGGAGTCTCAGGCTTTGAATTCAAGCTTAATGAAATTGTGAAGGATGCCTTCAGCAAGCACACGGATTCTGTAGCTGTAGATAAGCTTGGAAACATCATCGCCCATAAAAAGGGTACTGGCAATGGTGCTGTAAAAATTCTGGTAGCAGCCCACATGGATGAAATAGGTTTTATGGTCAAGGATATTGATGAAAAGGGCTTTGTACATTTCACAAATATCGGAGGCATAGACCCAAGAACGATTCTTGCACAAGAGGTGGTAATTCATGGCAGAGAGGAGATTCAAGGAGTTATAGGATCCAAACCGCCTCACCTTCAGAGCGAGTCTGAACAGAAAAAATCCATCAAGATGGAGGATATGATAATCGATACTGGCTACAAAGAGGATAGGATTAAGAATCTTATAGAAATTGGTGACTCAATTACAGTAAACAGAAAAATGAAATCGTTATTGAATTCAAGGGTTTATGGCAAGGCAATGGATGACCGCGCAGGGGTTGCATCCCTGTATGAAGCCATGAAAGAGATGTCCAGGATTAATCACTACGCTGACATATATTTCGTAGCTACAATTCAAGAGGAGGTTACCATGGCAGGAGCCTTGACAGCTACCTACGGTATAAACCCTGATATTGGTATTGCTGTTGATGTAGGCTTTGGAACCACACCAGAATTGAACAGTTCAAATTCAATAGAAATGGGCAAAGGCCCAGGTATTACACTGGGAGGGAATATTCATCCTGGTTTAAGAAAAAGACTGGTCGAGGTAGCAGGAGAGTATAGCATACCTGTGCAGACAAATGTATGGCCAGGACCAACCGGGACAGATGCAAGAGCGATGCAGATTACCAGAGATGGAATTCCTGCACTGGTATTGTCAATACCCTTGAGATACATGCACACCTCAGTTGAGGTACTCGATATGAAGGATGTATCCTATACTTCAAAACTAATTGCATTCTTTGGTACATCTATTATAGAAAATGAATTGGAGGGATTACTATGTTTCTAAAGGAACTTACTGAAGCCTCCGGAGTATCAGGAAACGAAAAAGAGGTGAGAAATCTAATAAGAGGTTCATTGACAGGGCATGTGGATGAATTAAAGGTTGACGGAATCGGAAATCTTATAGCTCACAAAAAGGGCTCAAATCCAAATGGTAAGAGGCTTATGATAACTGCACATATGGATGAAATCGGCTTGCTTATAAAGGATATTGATTCATCAGGACTCCTTAAGTTTATGCCGGTTGGAGGAATTGACAAGAGAATCCTGGTATCCAAGGCAGTAACAGTTGGAGAGAAAAAAATCAATGGAGTAATAGGAGCAAAGCCTATTCACCTTCAAAAAAAAGATGAATGGTCAAAGGTGCTTGAAATAGATGATTTATATATAGATATAGGAGCTACATCAAAGGAAGAGGCTGAAAAACATGCCTCCATAGGTGATTATGTGGCATTTGACACACTTTATGAAGAGATGGGTGACGGCCTGATAAAGGCAAAATCACTGGACAACAGGGTTGGCTGTTCATTGCTTCTGGATTTATTGAAATCAGATATTGATGTGGAAATATATGGAGTATTTACTGTAATGGAGGAAGTCGGTCTTGTAGGAGCGGGGCCTGCTGCCCACCAGGTAAAGCCCGATCTAGCAATAATATTGGAAGGGACACTGTGCTATGAAGTGGACAAGCTCGACTCACACAAGATGCCAACAAGACTTGGAGAAGGTCCTGCAATATCTCTTATTGACAGAACAACAGTATATGACAAGAAGCTCAGAGAGAAGGTTGTTGAAGTTTCGGTTGCGATGGATATACCATGGCAGTATCGTAAAACCTCTATGGGAGGAAATGATTCAGGAAAAATCCACACTTCTGGATCAGGCTGTCCAACAACGGCAATATCAGTACCGACAAGGTATATCCACAGCCCGTTGTCTGTAATAAGTAAATCTGACTATGACAACACATACAAGTTGGTCGAGGCTTTGATTAATGAATTCAGGAAAGGGGAACTATAAATGGAATTTAACGTTGAACTGCTTGAAAAATTAGTATCTGCATATGGACCCTCAGGGGATGAGGAATTGATAAGTGGTACTATACGTCAGGAAATCGCTGATTTTGTTGATGATATAAAGACAGACGCCCTTGGAAACCTTATTGCAAGAAAGAAGGGAAAAGGTAAAAAGATAATGGTTTCAGCGCATATGGACCAGATAGGCTTTATGGTGACCGACATCGACAAGGAAGGATTTCTAAGATTCGGCAACGTCGGCGGAATCTCAGCTGATATCAGTCTGAGCCAGAAGGTTATATTCAAGAATGGTACAGTCGGAGCAATTTTTTCTGAACCAGTTGAAAAACCTTCCGAGAGGAAGCTGGAAAACATGTATATGGATATTGGTGCAAAGAACAAGGAAGAGGCAGAGAAAATGGTTGGCGTAGGTGACATGTGTATATATTACAGTCCATTTGCCCACAATGATAATGTCGTATTTACACCATATCTGGATGACAGAGTGGGATGCTTTGTTGCCATAGAGGCATTGAAAAGACTATCAAATACAGATAATGATTTATACTTTGTGTTCTCCGTGCAGGAAGAGGTTGGCTTAAGAGGTGCAGGAACTGCTGCATATGGTATTGAACCTGACTTTGGAATTGCAGTTGATGTCACAGCTCATGGAGATACTCCCAAAGCCAAGAGATTTGCAGTAGGACTTCACAAGGGTGCTGCAATCAAAGTAAAGGATAATTCAATCATAACCCATCCAGCTGTAAGGAATGCACTTGTTGACCTTTCAAAGGAAAACAATATCTCATATCAGATGGAGGTTCTTGAATTTGGAGGTACTGACTCAGGAGCTATTCATATTTCAAAATCCGGAGTTCCATCAGGTGTTATTTCCATCCCCACAAGATATGTCCATTCAACAGTTGAAATGGCTTCCAAGGAGGATATTGAAAGCAGTATAGCACTTCTTGCAGCTTACTTGTCCAAGAAGGTGTAATCTGCTACACAACATTTTTTTCTAAAGACCAGAGGGTGTGTAAACACCCTTCTTTGTGTTATTACAAGGGTTAAAGTTAGCTTATTCCATTGGTAATAACCTTTGAAATCATGATATAATACAAGAAAGTGTAATAGAAGATTCATAAATAGCAAGGAGAATTGTTGATGAAGAAATATTTGATAAACACATCCGGCTGTCAGGCAAATGAGCTTGACTCAGAAAAAATATCCTGGGTCTTGGATACAATGGGTTATGAACCAACCGAGGACAAGGAACAAGCGGATATAATCATATTTAATACCTGTGCCGTAAGAAAAAGTGCCGAGGATAAGGTTTTCGGACAGCTTGGTGAATTAAAGGAGCTTAAGAGGAGAAAACCAGAGGTTGTACTGGGTATCAGTGGATGCATGATGCAACGGGATGATATTCGGGAATATTTCCTATCAAAGCACAAGCACATTGATCTTGTATTCGGGACAAACAATATCCACAAGCTGCCTCAGCTTGTCAATAGACAGCTTGAAACAGGAAAGACAATTATGGATATCGTTGAGGATACCAGAGAAATTGATGAAAGCATTGAAGCCCATAGAAAGTATTCATACAAGGCATTTGTAGATATTATGTATGGATGTGACAATTACTGTACCTATTGTATAGTTCCCTACACGAGAGGAAGGGAAAGGAGCAGGGATCCTAATACGGTCATTGATGAAGTCAGAAGACTTGTAGAATCTGGAGTAAAGGAAGTGACCCTCCTGGGACAGAATGTAAACTCCTATGGAAATACACTATCATATGATTATAGCTTTCCCGATCTGCTGGAGGAAATCAACAGTATTGAAGGTCTACAGCGAATAAGGTTTATGACATCTCATCCAAAGGATTTTACAGATAGATTGATTGATGCATATATTCAGCTGGACAAGCTGAGTCCGCATCTTCATCTACCAGTACAATCCGGGAGCAACAGGATGCTGAAGCTGATGAACAGAAAATATACCAGGGAAGAATACCTGGATAAAATTAGAAGAATAAAAAGTCAGCTCCCTGATCTGGCAATAACCACTGATATAATAGTAGGTTTTCCAGGAGAAACGGAAAAAGATTTTCAGGATACTCTAGATCTTGTAAAAGAGGTGGAGTATGATTCAGCATATACTTTTCTCTATTCAGTAAGGGAGGGAACCATTGCTGCCAGAATGGAAGAACAGGTACCCGACAAAACAAAGCATGAAAGATTCCAGCGACTGCTGGATACTCTGTACCCAATCGGGTTGAAACTCAACAAGAAGCTTTTGGGAACTGTTCAGATGGTCCTCGTTGAAGAGGTAAGCAAGAATGACAGCACGGTTATGAGCGGTAGAACAGAAAGTGCCAAGCTTGTCCATTTCAAAGGCAGTTCAGAGCTGATTGGAGAAATCGTCAATGTAAGAATAGATAATGTGAAGACATTTACACTTGAAGGTGAATTGATTGACTAGGAGGACCAAATGGGCTCACTGACTCCAATGATGCAACAATATATAGATACAAAGGAAAAATACAAGGATTCACTGCTGTTTTTCAGGCTGGGTGATTTTTACGAGATGTTTTTTGAGGATGCGAAGATTGCATCCAGAGAGCTGGAAATTGCCTTGACCAGCAGAGATTGCGGCCTTGATAAAAAAGCACCAATGTGTGGTGTACCACATCATGTAGCCGATACCTACATATCCAGACTTGTGGACAAAGGCTATAAGGTGGCTGTGTGCGAACAGGTTGAGGACCCGGCCTTGGCAAAAGGGCTGGTCAAGCGAGATGTGGTTAGAATTGTAACACCTGGCACAATAATGGATGGTAATCTCCTGGATGAAAAATCAAACAATTTTCTGGCCAGCATATTCCTTGATGAGTATGGTGTTGGAGTATCGTATGTAGATAATTCAACAGGAGAGATGTTTACCACTGAGTTTATAGGTGAAGAGGAAAATAGTCAGAGATTTGTCCTCGATGAGTTGGGCAAAATCATGCCTTCAGAAATAATTTGTAACAAGGGTTTTATAAAGGATCAAAAGCTAATAAGGACAATTCAGGATAAAATCAATCCATATATAAATACTGTGGAGGATTCCACTGAGGATGTTGATTACTACAAGAGATCAATCAACAGCTTTTTTGTCGACAAAAATATTGACCAGATAGGTCTCAAGGAAAAGATTTACTCCACCATATCCCTGGGGAAGCTATTGAGGTATTTAAGTGATACTCAATTCAGTGCCCTGGACCATATAAAGGAGCTCCAGTATTACGAACCGGAGCATTATATGCTTATGGATATCAATACCAGAGCTAATCTTGAAATCCATGAGACAATGAGGTCAAAGGAAAAAAGAGGAGCTATCCTAGGAATACTGGATAAAACACAGACTGCAATGGGTGGAAGACTTTTAAGGAAATGGCTGGAACAGCCCCTCCTAGATAAGAAACTGATAGATAGCAGACTGGATATGGTTGAATTTTTAAGCAAGAATCCATTCCACCTTGAGGAAATCAAGGATATATTAAAGAGAATCTACGATATTGAAAGACTAGTCAGCAAGATAGCCAATGGCAATTCCGGCGGAAGGGACCTGGTAGCGCTCAGACAATCAGTTGAGCATATTCCAGAGCTAAAAGCACTTCTTTTGGAAACTGGATTGAAGCAATTTATAAAGCTGCAGAAGGATATGGATGATCTCGATGATATCCATATCCTTCTGCTGGA
Organism: Bacillota bacterium; assembly: GCA_051744365.1. Taxonomy (GTDB): domain Bacteria; phylum Bacillota; class Clostridia; order Tissierellales; family Tissierellaceae; genus Gudongella. The sequence goes on along the minus strand of JBNJCX010000002.1, from coordinate 46,644 downwards.
TGCATTGGGGGACAACCCTCCTCTTTCCGTAAAGGAAGGTGGGATTATCAAGGAGGGCTACAATCTATACCTTGATGAGCTGAGAGACAGCAAGCTTAAGGGCAAGGAATGGCTTGCAAGGCTCGAAACCAAAGAGCGTGAGCACACGGGTATCAAAACCCTTAAGGTGGGCTTTAACAGGGTCATGGGCTACTACATCGACATCAGAAAGACCAACGTGGACCTTGTACCTGACAATTATATACGCAAGCAGACCCTTGCCAATTCAGAAAGGTACTACACAACAGAATTGAAGGAAATCGAGGATAAGATTCTTGGAGCTGATGATAAGGCAATACAGCTGGAATATGAGCTATTTCAGGAAATTCGCGAAAAGTTAAAGTGTGAAATTGAAAGAATGCAAAGAACCAGCAAGCTGCTGGCTGTACTGGATGTGGTGATGAGCCTGGCAATTGTTGCAAACAGCAATAATTTTACAAGACCAAGCCTTAATACAAAGGGAATAATAAAGATTGAAGAAGGAAGGCATCCAGTGGTTGAGTCAACCATAAAACATCAGCTGTTTGTCCCCAACGATGCATATATGGATACCAGGGATGATATGGTTCATATTATTACAGGACCAAACATGGCAGGTAAATCAACATTCATGAGACAGATTGCCATTATTGTTCTGCTTGCTCAGATAGGATCTTTTGTACCGGCAAGAAGCGCTGACATTGGTATTGTGGATAGGATCTTCACGCGAATAGGTGCATCAGACAACCTTTCTCAGGGTGAAAGCACATTTATGGTCGAAATGAATGAGGTTTCAAATATTCTCAGGTTTGCAACTGCTGGAAGTCTTATTATCCTGGACGAAGTGGGAAGGGGTACCAGCACCTTTGACGGCCTCAGTATAGCATGGGCGGTTGTGGAATATATAGCTAACCATATCAAGGCTAAAACCTTGTTTGCCACCCATTATCACGAGCTGACACAACTCCAGTCAAAATGGAAGGGTGTGAAGAACTACACCATAACAGCAGAGGAACAGGGTGATGACATAATATTCCTTAGAAAGATTGTAGAGGGCAGTACAAACCAGAGCTACGGAATACAGGTTGCTAAGCTGGCTGGAATCAGAAAAGAGGTAATACAACGAGCAAGCGAGGTTCTGGCTATGATAGAAGACTCACACAATATCAACCTGGATGAACCTGTACCTCAGAAAAACCAGAAACAGATGAATCTCGTGGATTATAGAAAAGACTTTTATGTAGACAGAATTAGAAATATTGATATAAATGGTCTTACTCCCATGGATGCGCTAAATACTCTCAATAACCTGGTAGAAGATGCCAGGAAGCTTAAGGAGTGACTTTATGAGTAAAATCAAGGTATTGGATAGCCTTACAATACAAAAAATAGCTGCAGGTGAAGTTATAGAAAGACCTGCTTCAATAGTCAAGGAGCTTGTGGAAAACTCCATTGATGCAGGTGCAGATCAGATTATTATTGAGATTTCTGATGCAGGCAGGGATTTTATACGGGTTACGGACAATGGTGAGGGGATGGAGGAGGATGATCTGAGACTTGCCTTTGAAAGACATACCACATCCAAGCTCTATTCAGTGGAAGACCTTAATAGGATCCTTACCATGGGATTCCGGGGCGAAGCTCTGTCAAGCATCTGTGCAGTATCAAAAATCGAGGTTCTGACCAGGCAAAATGATATGGATTCAGGTCTTATGGGCTATGTTGAAGATGGCATTTTAAAATCCATCTCACCATCAGGAACTCCAGTTGGAACTACAATGATTATCAGGAAGCTTTTTTATAACCTTCCTGTCAGAAAAAGATTTATGAAAAGCAAGGCCGCTGAAGAAAATGCAATTACAGAGACAGTTACAAGACTTTCAGTGGGAAATCCAGGCGTAGCCTTTAAATATATGAAGGATAATAGAATCATATTCAATACTACAGGAACTGGAGACATTAAAAACACTGTATTCCAGCTGCTGGGCAAGGATCTTGCATCTGGACTTAAGAGTATCTCAATAAAAACTGAGGACTTCAAAATAGATGGATATATTGCAGACAATAATCTATACAGAAGCAACAGGCATCACCAATATCTCTATGTCAACGGAAGGTATGTAGTAGATTACAGATTATCAAGGATAGTTGAGAAGCAATATTCATCATTGATTCCTATAAACAGATATCCTGTATTTGTTTTATTTGTAGAAATAGATCCATCCGATGTGGATGTTAATATACACCCAACAAAGCAGGAAATAAAATTTACCAATGACAATGGTATCTATCAAAAACTTGAGGCCGCCTTAAAGAACAATATTGATTCTATAATGCGGATACCAAAGGCTGAATCGATATCAAAGGAAAAGGTTCCAAAAGGAAGCACTCCTACAATATGGGAGCTTGAAAGCATTGAAAAACTAGATACTGGAATGAAAGAATCGCTTGATGACCGGATTGATGAAAAGAGCATAATATTTGTTGACTACTCCTCACTTGATCAGGATAAGAAAATGCAAGAGAAGTGGAGAGAAGATCAGTCTGACTACAGCGATTCAGACGAATCAGAAAGTAAAGCTGAACCTAAATTTCAATTCACTACGCTAAAGAAAATAGGTGTTGCATTCAGTACGTACATTATTACAGAGGATGTCTCTACATCAACACTCTATATAATAGATCAGCATGCAGCACATGAAAGGGTAATGTATGAAAAGCTGCTGGCAGGCTTTCGAAATGAATCCATTAACATACAGCAAATGCTCGATCCAGTGGTTTTGGAGCTTGGACAGGCTGATTTCAGCAAAGCCACGGATAATATTGACCAATTTCGATCTCTGGGTTTTGATATTGAGATTTTTGGAGAAAGGAGCTTGATTATAAGAGGAGTGCCGATGATTTTCGGCAATCCGGACAGCAAAAGATTATTTCTTGATATTCTTGATCAACTCGAGGAAAGACTACCATCCAGCTATGAGACGCGATTGGACAGGATTATGAAGCTTGCATGTACAAGCGCTATAAAGGCAGGAGACAATGTGGCAGACATAGAGGTGGGAGCTCTTATGAAGCAATTGGAGGCTTGTGATAACCCCTTTACTTGCCCTCATGGCAGACCTACTATAATCGAGATGACAAGGAAAGAGTTGGAAAAAAAATTCCTCAGGATTCAATAGGAGAAAATATGAAAGAAAAATTGGTAGTAATAACAGGACCAACAGCTGTAGGTAAAACATCAGTATCCATTGCTCTTGCAAAGGCTATGGATGGTGAAATAATATCGGCAGATTCGATGCAGATTTATAAGGGAATGGATATAGGAACAGCTAAAGTCACAGAGGAGGAAATGGAAGGTGTGTCTCATCATCTGGTGGACTTCATAGATCCTGACCAAGGGTTTACAGTGGCTGATTATAAAGAAAATGCAACAAAATTAATAACAGAGCTTAACAAATCAGGCAAACTACCCATAATTGCAGGGGGAACAGGACTATATATAAACTCATTGGTGTATGAATTGAACTTTGTGGATGTCCCACCTAACCAGGAGCTCAGGGATAATTTTGAGAATATAGCCAAAACTGAAGGGAAAAAGGCACTGCTGGACATGCTCAAGGATATTGACCCGATTGCTGCTGAAAGATACACTGAAAATGATACTCACCGAATTGTAAGGGCTCTTGAAATAACAACTCTGTCCGGCAAGACTTATGATGAGTATGGGAGCAACTTCAGAAGACCAAATGAACGATATGACCTGTCCCTATACTGTCTGTATATGGACAGGCAAAGACTCTATGAGAGGATAAATGAGAGAGTGGATACCATGCTCCAGATGGGTCTGGTCGAAGAAGTAAAGTCATTGATGGCAAAAGGATATGGGAAAGACCTGGTGTCTATGAAAGCAATTGGGTATAAAGAAATTATGGAGTACCTTGAAGGAAATGAGAGCTATGAAGACACTGTTGAAAAAATAAAAAAACTTTCAAGAAACTATGCCAAAAGACAACTTACCTGGTTCAGAAGAGATAAAAGAATCAAATGGGTAGATGTAGATGCTTATGATAGCAAAGATGACCTTATAGAGTTTATGATAGAGGATGTCAGGAAATATCTATATTAAAAGGAGGCTTTCCAAATGAAGCAGGGAACAAATTTGCAGGACCAGTTTCTCAATACGGTAAGAAGAGAGGGTATACTGATCACGGTATTCCTTGTAAACGGTTATCAGATCAAGGGGTTCGTCAAAGGCTTCGATAGCTATACAATTGTCCTTGATGCAGATGATAAACAGCAACTAGTATACAAGCATGCAATTTCTACTATAATACCAAACACGGTAATAAACTTCGAATATTGATATGAGGTCTCTGGTGACAGAGACCATTCTTTTGGAATAATCGACTATACTATTATATAATAAGGAGAGAACATGAACGAGTTGACCGTAAATTATTTATGTAAACAATACGATATAAGCAAAGAGGTTGTTGAATATGTAGACAGTATGGAGATGAAAGTAAAGGAAAAATTCAAATCCCTTGATGAGATACGGGAGTACAACCAATACAAGGTAATTGGAGCCATGCAAGACAACAAACTTAGTTCAACTGATTTTCATTGGACCACAGGCTATGGTTATGGTGATATAGGCAGGGAAAAGGTTGAATCAATCTTTGCGGATGTTTTCAAGGCTGAATCAGCCCTTGTAAGGCCTGCAATAGCATCTGGTACCCATGCATTAAGCCTTGTCCTATCAGGCATATTACGACCTGGGGACGGGCTTTTATATATAACAGGCACGCCATATGATACACTTCAGAAAGTAATCGGAAAGAAGGGGAGTGCCTCTGGAAGCCTTGTGGAATATGGAGTAGTATATGATGAAGTACCACTTCTTGATAACTGCATAGATATTGAAAGAGCGCTGAAAGCCATAAACAAGACCACAAAAATTGTAGCAATACAAAGATCCACAGGCTATAGCGACAGAAGGGCTCTGACAATTGATGAGATCCAGGCTGTAATCAAGAGAATAAAGGATAGCTACCCGAATGTAATAATTATGGTGGATAATTGCTACGGTGAATTTCTTGACACAAGGGAGCCAATTGAAGTAGGCGCTGATATTATTGCTGGATCATTAATTAAGAATCCAGGAGGGGGAATCGCTCTTTCAGGTGGATATGCTGCAGGTAAAAAAGACCTGATAGACATGGTAGCCAACAGACTTACAGCACCTGGTCTCGGCAAGGATACAGGCCTGACCTTCGGCACTACCAGAACAACCCTGCAGGGGCTTTTCCTTGCCCCTCATGTTGTATCAGAGGCCGTAAAGGGAGCATTGCTGGTAGCGATGACCTATAAGAGCCTTGGGTTTAATATTGTTCCCGAGCTGGATGACAGAAGAAGTGATATTATCCAGGGGGTGGAGTTGTTGACAGAGGAAAGGGTCAGTGAATTCTGCAAGGGGATACAGGCAGCATCCGCAGTGGACTTCTACGTTGTTCCCGAGGCTTGGGATATGCCAGGGTATGCTGATAGAATAATAATGGCTGCAGGGGGGTTTATAGAAGGTTCATCCATAGAGCTCAGTGCTGATGGTCCCATGAGAGAGCCATATTACGCTTATTACCAGGGTGGGCTGACTTATGATCATTGCAAGCTGGGAGCCATGAAATCCCTAGATAACCTATACAAGAAAAATCTTGTTACATTAAACTAAAAAACGGTATTGTCAGCTTTTGCTGTCAATACCGTTCGCTTTTTAATACTTCCTATATAAACCCTTTATTTTACCGAGTATTACTACATCTCTGGCATAAATGGGCTCCATAAACTGATTTTCAGGCTGGAGTCTGATTCTGTCCTTTTCCTTATAGAACCTCTTTATTGTAGCTTCATCTCCCAGCAAAGCGACTACAATATCGCCATCCCTTGCGTAGGATTGCTCCTTTACAAGAACAAGATCTCCGTCCATGATTCCTGCATCGATCATACTTTCACCCTGTATCTTCAGCATAAAGACATCGTCTCCTTCTGCCTCTTCCTGAGGAATAGGGTATGTGTCCTCAATATTCTCCACAGCCAGTATTGGAGCTCCGGCTGTTACCTTACCAAGAATAGGAACATCAATTGTCTTTTTCTTGGACATAATCATACCATCAGCAAAATCCATTATCTCAATTGCTCTTGGTTTCGTGGCGTCCTTTCTTATATAACCCTTGCTCTCAAGGGTGTTAAGATGTGCGTGGACAGAAGAGGGTGACTTAAGGTTGACGCCTTCGCAGATCTCCCTGACTGTGGGCGGATATCCCTTGTTTGCAGTTTCTTTTTTAATGTATAGTAAAATTTCAGTTTGTTTATTGGATAGATTATCGTACATTGTATTCACCTCACAGATATTATCATGCACCTTTTGTTGATTATACCACAGTTAAAAAAATAAATCAAACATGAGTTCGATTGTTTTAGCAAATGGTATTGACACAGTACATGTGTTCGTATACAATATAGATAATCGAACAAACGTACTTATTAGATGGAGGGGTGTATAAAATGAGGAGCAAAAGATATGTAATAGTGGACAGCAGAAGATTTTTCCTTTTTATAACATTTGTGGTCACAATAATAGTACTTGTAATGTTTTCAGTAATGTCAATGACAGGGGCATACTCAATGACTTCAGTTGAGAACTTTGAAGAATACTGGATAAAGCAGGGAGACACCCTTTGGGATATTGCAAGTAGATTCGCTCCTGAGGGTTATGATACCAGAAAATTCATTTATGATATTAAGGAACACAATGAAATGGATACCAGTATGATATTTCAAGGTGACAAGCTGCTGATTCCCATGGTTGCAATAGCTGATTAAGGGGTTATAGACCCCTTTTATTACGGATAGGAAAGTTCCACTTTTTTTAGGAACTGGTACTTTCCGTTTATGAGTATCAAGAAAAGCTACCTTTAAATCATAGTTTGGTGCGTTTCTTATTTATTCTTTTTTCTATTGGCCAATGGGTTGCTCTTTACTGCATCCCTGAGTCTTTCATTGTCAAGGTGAGTATAAATCTGAGTGGTAGCAACAGATTCGTGACCCAGTATTTCCTGCAGAGCCCTTATATCAACATTTCCATACTTGTACATAAGTGTTGCTGCAGTATGTCTAAGCTTGTGAGTGGAGTAAATCTGAGGGTCCAGACCGGTTTTTTCAAGATACTTGTCAATCATATGTTGAATGGCACGGTTACTTATTCTTTGTTTTCTTTTACTTAAAAATAACGCTTTTTCACCGGGTACAACCGGTCTTAATAGAAGGTAATCATCAATTGCCTCGACACATGCATTGTTAAGGAATATTGTACGTTCCTTGTTGCCTTTACCAATAACAGTAAGGTTGTCATCGCCGTTTATCTTGTCCAGATCTATACTGGAAAGCTCCGAAAGTCGCAGGCCGCAGTTGAGGAATAGCATGATGACGGCGTAATCCCTCGATCTGAATAACTCATTTGGGTTATCAAGTACTGTGTTAAGAAGCTTTTCGGATTGTTCCAGTGTAAGATAGACAGGGTGTCTGGCATCTATTTTGGGAAACTCCAGGTAAAGAGCGGGGTTTTCATCCAAAATGTTGACCCTTGCATGAAGATATGTAAAGAAGGACCGTACAGAAGCAACCTTGCGAGCTCTTGTAGAGTTTGAGTTTAAACGTTTTTTATCAGTGTAGGATAAGTATGCATGAAGATCCTGAATTGTGACTCGTTTAATAACATCAAGGTCGATGTCATCAATTGATATCTCGTCAAATTCAATTGTGGAATCCTCAAGCTTGAATCTTACTTTAAGAAATCTCAGAAAAGTACGCAGGTCAAAAAAATATTCCTTGACGGTATTCGAAGAGGTTCCTTTGATTGTTTCCATGTAATCCAGGTAATCTTCCAATATAAGTGGTATTTTCATAAAAAGCCCCTCTTTTTAGCATATTTTTGGTACATTAGTCACAAAATAACTATTTTGTGACTAATGTAATTTTACCATATAATACCTCCTCCTGCAATAAAATCTTTTATTTGAAAATTATTTATTATGTTACGTTTTATATTAAAGTCTGATCTTGAAATTGTATTATGTTAAATTGTATATTCTCTCCTTGCTGTAAATTTCAAGCCTTATATTTAAGCAGCTACATTTACCTTACTATATTACCCCTTTTTAATATTGTAGCTCATATTCATAAATCTACTATCCTATTTGTCTTTGAAAAAGCAATTTATATTCAGCGTTGGGGTGAAATAATCCAGGCAATGGCTCTGATACCCTTAATTGACACCCAATCGATTATTGTAGGCAAACAAGGCTTAAATTGCTTTAATATAGAGCATTAATGTCTTAGACATGCAATTCCATTGCCTTGTTTATAAAAACGCCTAATATCGCATTCTGAAGCCTCGTTTTTTTGATAATAATCCAAAATTGGTGGAGCTGTAGTATTTAGACCACATTTTTATCATCGCCCTTTTTATTATATGTATTTTACAATTTTGACTTCGCATATTCATATAAGGGTCTGATTTCATTGGTACTATCAAGCAATGTAAGAATATTTTTTTGATGCTAATTTCTGGCTTGCATGATCTGCTAATTCTGAATGGAAAATCTATACCTAAAGATAAGAAGGAATTTCGATTTCACTAAATTTAAATATAGCAATAGCTTTTTGTGAAAATTTTTCTTATAATAATGAAATACCAGTTATGGTTTACATAAATATATTATGTAAACCATAACTGGTATTAAAATAATTTTAATTATATTATTTTTAATATAGACTATTTTGAACCAAGTAATTCTTTGATTCGATTTAGACCTTCGTTGATATTTTCCATAGATGTTGCGTATGACAATCTAACGTATTTGTCATCTCCGAATGCTACTCCAGGTATAACTGCCACCTTACATTTTTCAAGAAGCAGATTTGAAAAATCAACAGATGAGTTAATTAACATCCCATCTATTTCTTCTCCATATAATTGTGAAGAATTTAACATAATATAAAAAGCACCCTTTGGTACTACACAGCTAATACCATCAATACTATTTATAAGATCAGCCATTACCTTTCTTCTCTTGTCAAATTCTGCCTTCATAGCCATTATACTTTTTTGGCTACCAGTCAAGCCTTCAATGCTTGCATATTGCGCTATTGAATTGGGGTTTGAGGTTGTATGACTTTGTATGTTGCTCATAATTTTAACAATTTTTTCGTCAGCACCAGCATAGCCGATTCTCCAGCCAGTCATGGCGAATGCTTTTGCCATACCGTTGACTGTTATTGTAAGCTTTTTGATATCCTCGTTCAAGGATGCAATACTTATGTGCTCAAGTCCGTCGTATATGAGCTTTTCATATAGTTCATCAGAAATTACAAATATTTCATTTTTAACAGCCCAATCCGCAATATCCTGCAGTTCTTCCTTGGTATATACTGATCCGGTAGGGTTGTTGGGGCTGTTTAGAATAACTGCCTTGGTTTTGTCTGTTTTTACGCTGTCAAGATCTGATGAGCTGAATTTAAACTCATTTCTTTCATTTGTTTGAAGCATAACAGGCTCTCCGCCAGCAATCTTAATAAGTTCAGGATAACTTACCCAGTAAGGGATACTGAAAATAACCTCCTCACCCGGATTAAGTATTGCCATCAGTGCATTATATAATGAGTGTTTACCACCATTTGAAACGATAATTTCTGATGTCTTGTAATCAAGATTATTATCTTCTTTAAACTTTTTGCAAATTGCTTCCTTGAGCTCTGGAGTTCCTGATGCAGGTGTATACTTTGTAAAGCCTAATTTTATAGCTTCAATTCCAGCATTCTGGATATTCTCAGGCGTATTAAAATCTGGTTCACCTGCACTAAAACTTATAACATTTTCTCCCGCTTTTTTCATGGCATTAGCTTTGGCTGTAATAGCCAGAGTAACAGATGGTTCAATTGACATTCCTTTTTTTGATAATTCCATGACCATTTTTAACCCTCCTAACTCTAAATTGTGATATCGTAAATATCCTTCAATACCGATTTAATTATATATAATGAATCGTCAAAAGATGACTTGTTCATCCTTTTTATGGTTTCATAGTGACTGCGGCCTTTATCTGTTAAACTGTAGATTCTCTTTGTTCTCTTGGTAGGTTCTTCCCAGTTTCCGATTATATAGCCTTCCTGTTCAAGATTATTCAGCATTGGGTAAATCATACCTGGACTGGGACTCCATTTTCCCCCTAGTCTTCTGCTTATCTCATCTTTAAGTCTATTACCATAGTAATTCTTTTGATTTAGTAGATGCAGAACGTATAGCTTCACAAATGAAGTGGTACTTATTGTTGTAGGAAATTGTCTTTGTCTCTCGCCCTTATTCATTATAATCTCTCCCTAAATTCTGGAATAAGTTCAATATTTGTTGTATGATTACCCAGAATATCTTCCTCGCCGTGGAAATCTGAACCACCTGTTATGATTAATCCTCTGTTTTCAGCAAATACCTTGAGATATCTTTCCTTATCTCTTGAATGCTTCGAATGATAACATTCTACACCCATTATACCTTTTTCCACGCATTCTGTCATAATTTCATTGTTTTTTAATAAACCAGGATGTGCAATAACTGAAATTCCATCACTTCTATGAATTAAATCAATGGTTTCCTTGATTTCAAGCTTAAATCTATCTACGTAAGCCGGTTTATGCATTTCAAGATATTTACTAAACGCTTCCTTTATATTCTTGACATATCCGTGAGCCAGTAATTCTCTAGCTATTGTAGCTCTTCCAATGAAACCTTTTTTCTCTGCCCTTTCCAGCACTTCATCAACAGGTAAACACATTCCCTGATCATGAAGTTTCTTAAGTATAGCGATGCCCCGATTCCATCTGGAATCCCTCAACATTCTCAAGACATCCAGTAGTTCCTTGTTCTTAAAATCAATGAAATACCCGAGAATGTGGACCTCCTCATCTCCGTGGGTACAACCCATTTCAACTCCAGGAATTAAAATAAATTTCCCATGCTCTTTTGCTCTTGTTTGGGCTTCCTGAATTCCTTCTACTGAATCGTGGTCAGTCAACGCAACCCCGTCCAGCCTTTTCTGAAATGCTTTGTCAATCAACTGTTTTGGGGTCAATAACCCATCTGAACAGGTTGAATGAGTGTGCATGTCTATTCTAATAGCAATCCCTCCATTTCACCTACAATTAAAGCCTGCCGATACCGGCAGGCTCTACAATGCATAAATATAGTTGATTATTAGGAAGTCTTATTTAGCATATTCCACAGCTCTGGTTTCCCTTATAATATTGACCTTGATCTGTCCAGGATAATCCAGTTCAGACTCAATTTTCTTAACAATATCACGTGCTGTGTGTATCAACTGAGCTTCGCTGATATCTTCCGGTTTAACCATTATTCTAATCTCTCTACCGGCTTGTATTGCAAATGATCTTTCAACTCCAGTAAATGAGTTTGCAATATCTTCAAGCTTCTCAAGCCTCTTGATATATGACTCAAGAGTCTCTCTTCTTGCTCCAGGTCTTGCGGCTGATATTGCATCAGCAGCCTGAACCAAAATAGCTTCAACAGTTTGTGGCTCAATGTCACCATGATGTGCTTCCATGGCATGAAGTACTTCCTTGCTTTCTTTGTATTTTCTCGCAAGATCTACTCCGATTTCAACATGTGGTCCTTCGACTTCATGGTCCACAGCTTTTCCTAAATCGTGTAACAGACCCGCTCTACGTGCTATCTTGATATCCGCGCCAAGTTCAGTAGCCATAACTCCAGCAAGGTGTGATACCTCAACTGCGTGCTTCAAGACATTCTGTCCGTAGCTGGTTCTGTATTTCAATCGTCCCATAAGTCTTATTATCTCTGGGTGCAATCCATGAACATTAGCATCAAATGACGCTTGCTCTCCTGCTTCCCTTATGGTATTTTCAACTTCTTTCTGGGCTTTTTCAACCATTTCTTCAATTCTTGCAGGATGTATTCTTCCATCCACAATAAGTTTTTCCAGAGCAATTCTGGCAACTTCTCTTCGAATAGGGTCGAATCCTGATAGAACTACAGCTTCAGGAGTATCGTCGATTATAAGGTCAATGCCTGTAAGAGTTTCAAGAGTTCTAATGTTTCTTCCTTCCCTACCGATAATTCTACCCTTCATTTCATCGTTAGGCAACGCAACTACAGTAACAGTTGTCTCTGCAACATGATCCGCAGCAACTCTTTGAATAGTGGTAGAAATAATTTCCCTTGCTTTCTTGTCAGCTTCTTCCCTCGCTTTGGATTCCATTTCCTTGATCATCATTGCTGATTCCTGCATGATTTCCTTACGCGTCTCATTCAGCAGCAGTTCCTTAGCTTCATCTGAGGTCAATCCAGATAGCTTCTCAAGTTCATGCGTCTGCTTTTCATACAGTGCATTTGTAGCTTCTTCTTTTTCCTCAAGATTTTTGAGCTTTCTTGCAAGTGTATCTTCCTTACGTTCTAGCGACTCATTTCTTCTGTCGATTGTTTCTTCCTTGTTTTGAAGTCTCCTCTCCATTTTCTGGACTTCGTTTCTTCTTTCCTTGACTTCTTTATCAAGGTCACTTCTGGTCTTGTGAATTTCTTCTTTGGCTTCTAATAGAAGCTCTTTCTTTCGAGCTTCGCCGTCTTTTACTGCATCTTCAGTAATTTTTTTTGCCAACTCTTCAGCGTTCTTTATTTTCCCTTCGCCTATATATCTTCTGATGAAATATCCAGCGATTATTCCAATAACTAAGCCAAGAATCGCATAAATTAAAGATTCAATAGGAAACACCTCCATTTTATTAAATTTTCAAGTTCCATATCATAATTATACTTAATCAACTAAGACCATTTCAATAAAAAACTGAGCTGATCATCCTATTCCGACTACCCTGAAATATGGATATTGTCAACGGAATATAACTCCCTTTATGGGATTAGATAAGGTTGTATATTTTGTATGGGTACATACAACCTAATTTTATTACTTTTGGGTGTTTATGTCAAGGTGTTTTAACTCTGCTTACATCTCTATTCCACCTTAAAATATTGCAACGTAGCGGGTTATAACTGTATGATTCAAAACGATTAGTACAAAATACGACTGCTGCATATGTTAGCTGTTGTTACAGGTCTCTTTCAAGAGTAACAACGCTGGTTGTTCCAGATAATTCAACCCTATATGCGTTTTCTGATAGAGCTGCCAAATGAGAATTGTGAGTAACCATGATTATCTGTCTGTTGAACATTGAAGATGACTGTCTGAGAAAGTCTCCGACATTATATATATATTCTTCACTCACATGCTTTGCTGGTTCATCAAGTATCAATGGTCCACCAATTGGTGGCTTATGGGTTTGCATAAATGAAATTCTCAAAGCAAGTGATACAATATCTACAACTCCACCACCTCTTGATTGCTCTGGCTTTGTCTTGAGAAAGAAGTCTGAAGTATCATTAATCACATAAAACTCTGCATTAGCTTTATTCCTTAATTCCTCAATCTCAATTATAAATTCTATGTTTGTTTCGAAAATATATTGGAGGCATTTGGTAACCAGATTTTCAATCTGACTCTTTGCCTGATTTCTAGCGTACTCAGATGTCTTCTGGAAAAGTACCATAACCTGCTCTAAAAGGTCAGTCTCATCAATTATTCTATTCAAGTCCTCTTCATAGTAATTTTTCAGCTCCAGTAATTGCTCCCGCTTTCCTTCCTGTCTGTTGATAAAGTTTCCCAGCTCAGAAATTCTCTTATCCAGAGTATTAATTTCTTCTCTCATATCTATTCCTGCTTTTTAATAAGATCTTTTGGTATTAGCTCATTCGCTTCCTTCAACAACGTCTCAATCTCAGATTTCAACTTTGAAATCTCATAATCAAGCTTTTCAGGTTTAACTCCTAGTTTATCCAGCTCAGAAATTATTTCATCCTCCTGTTTTTTTAGCTGCTCCATTCTGGCTTCAGCTCGATATTTAAGATTTTTAGCCTTTTCAAGATCATCCTTCAGCTCTTTTAGTTCATTTTCATAATTCATAGTTAACCTCCTAAATGGTAAGTGATAATGTGATCAATTGTATTATCGTCAATATCTCCAAGACAGAAAGGACATTTTTCAATTTCCTGGAGTAATTTTCTATAATTATCCAAGATTTCATTGAGAAAATCTTGATTGCTAATGATTGATTCTTGTGTTTTATTGATGTCCCGTGCAATTGTTTCCAATTTAATATAATTTTTATTAAGTTCATGTAACATATTTGCTTTGTTATTAATAATATCAAATTTCTTGTCATTTTCAACTAGATAATTCAATCTTTCGACATACTCCGCTCCTTTTTTATTGCTGGAGATAATGGATCTATATTTTATTGAGATTTTCTCAAGTTCTTTCAGTTTGTTATATTTTTCTTTGGATGATTCAAAATGCTCAAATGTTTTTTCTACATGTACAAGTTTTTTTGTCATTTGGTCGATAATTGTTGAATCCCTAGTATTAGAGTTTAACTGGTCCCTTAGCTTTTCCAATCTATCATGTCTGATTATCAGGAGTTCTATGCTCAATTCCATCGGAGATGTCTTGTGGATATCTGAAAGGCTATCAAGTATAATATTTAAATTAGTGCTTTCATATTTATTATTTGTGATAAAATCATGATATTTTGTGTATCTAGTATAGTTAGATATACTGCTTTCAATTACCCAGAATAAATTTTGAAGTTTTTCAGTACTTCTAAGACTATTTATGATTTTTTCAGTCCTGGAAATCTCGTATTTCAAAGCATTAAATTTTCTGTTCAATTTATCCAGAGCTTCAATCTGATTTTGATGCTTACTCACTTTCTCCATTATAGAGAAGGTTTTTTCATGTATTTCCTTGAGGTTGTCAATGTAGTTATACTTATCTATTTTTTCAATAGTCTCTTGAAGAGCATCTTCCCTCTGTTTTCTGGTTTGAGACAGTAATCGCACATCCCTCAATACATCCCTCAAGGCATCGTCAACTATGTCGACTCCTACAAGTCTACCTATTGCATTTGCTCTCGTTGAAGACTTTTCTGTAAGCAGAAAAGCACCCTCAAGCTGTTCTCCAAGATTTATTGCATTAGTTGAATCACTGTCCAGTTGAATTTTTCTTATTCCAGTGACATCGGTTACTTCCTGAGGAACTGTTGAACCAATTCCCTCAAATCTTGATTCTTCTCCTTTATTGTCAATTAGTCTGTAGCCATTCTTACTCCTTGTTCTATATCTCTGAAGCTGTGTACCATCACTTAATATAAGTGTTACAGTGCATTCTTTTTCGCCTTCCCTTATGAAAAAGTCTCCTGCCGGTTCATTATACATTACCCACTTCAGCGCTCTGATAATAGAAGATTTACCTGAATCAGACGGACCGACAATAACATTAAGCTCAGGGCCAAATTCCACTTCAGAATATTTATGGCTCTGAAAATTCTCAAGTATTATCTTTTTTATATATCGCATAATCACCTCTAATATCCCTTCATTTGGGAGTTAGCTATTCTCTTAAGGGCTTCTTCCTTCACTTTCTCTGAGACACCCTCTGACATGGTCACTTCTATGAGGATATCATTCAAGTCCATTTTTTCAAAATTCATCGCAGTATCTATTGAGTGTTTGAACTGGACAATTCTTTCGCTCTTAAAGGAACTCCTCTCCATTTCAGTACGGTCGAGCACTTCTTCTCCGGGCTTTGAAGACTCAAGGGGCACCATCAGTATTCCTATGTCTTCATTAAGATCCAATATTGCAACCTGAGGTATTCTATCAATTTCCTTCATACTGTTGGTAACTCTAACAAGACTTCCAGGGTTTACAAAGTATTTTCCTTCCTTTGTGATTGTCTTGAATCCAGCATGATAATGCCCCGATAGGGTTACATCTGCCTTAGTATCATATATATCATCTACCAATGTATAGGGTATACCCTTAACAAAAGGCTTGTCAAGCAGCATTCCATGTACCACATGTATTGAAAAGTCTACATCATCTGGTTTCTCCGTTAATATATACCCTTCAGGTGATGCGTCTACATCATAAGTATAAGGTAGGCTTGTAAGACTTACCTTGATGCCATCTTTCTCAATCACAACAGGTTGGTTCCTGTTTATAACCCTTATAAAATCCAAACTTTTTAATAGACCAAGCATGGTTCTGTCAATTGTTGACTGATTATGTCCAAATATGTCATGATTTCCACTGACAATAAAAATTGGCTTTTCTATCTCTTTAAGGATTGATATGAATCTGCTTACAACAGAAATTGATATATCTGGTCTATCAAAAAGATCTCCCCCATGTATTACGAAATCAATCTCTTTTTCTTTTACCATGGATACAATTTCCTTAAATTTATCTTCAAGACTTTGTGCAAAATCATCTTTTCTGTTTTTTGGATTTGTTCCCTTGATGTGGGTATCTGTGAAATATAGTATTCTCATATAATCCTCTCTTCACTTAAAGCCTCCTTTGCAGGAGGCTTGTCTTTATACTTTTTCAGGGGCTGATTCACCCTTTTCATTGTCTTCAAGACCGCATTCTTTTCTGATTTTCTGTTCAAGCTCCATTGCAAGGTCAGGATTCTCTTTGAGGAATTCCTTTGAATTCTCCCTTCCCTGACCCAATTTCTGGTCATTATAGCTAAACCATGAACCAGCCTTATTTACTACGCCACATGTCACACCTGTATCGATAATGCTACCTTCCCTTGATATTCCCTGTCCATACATAATATCAAACTCAGCTTGCTTAAAAGGAGGCGCAATTTTATTTTTTACAACCTTTACTCTCGTCCTGTTTCCAAGAATCTGGTCTCCCTGCTTTATTGATTCAATACGTCTAACATCCAACCTCACACTGGCATAGAATTTCAAAGCTCTACCACCTGACGTGGTTTCAGGATTTCCAAACATTATACCAATTTTTTCCCTTAGCTGGTTGATAAATATACAAGTTGTATTCGACTTGCTTATTGCACCTGCAAGCTTTCTAAGAGCCTGTGACATAAGTCTCGCTTGGAGACCTACATGACTGTCTCCCATTTCTCCCTCTATCTCTGCTTTTGGTACAAGGGCTGCTACAGAGTCAATAACTGTAACATCAACAGCACCACTTCTTACAAGAGCTTCAGTTATCTCCAAGGCTTGTTCGCCTGTGTCAGGTTGTGAAATTATTAGGTTTTCAATATCGACACCGAGTTTTTTTGCATAACCGGGATCCAACGCATGTTCTGCATCTATAAAGGCAGCTACTCCGCCTTTTTTTTGTGCTTCTGCTATGATATGAAGGGCTATGGTGGTCTTACCGGAAGACTCAGGCCCGTATATCTCTACAATTCTTCCTCTGGGAACTCCCCCAATACCAAGAGCTATATCAAGATCCATCGAACCTGTGGATATGTAATCCAGGTTAAGCTTGGCATCTTCCCCCAATCTCATTATCGAACCCTTGCCAAATTGCTTTTCTATCTGGCTAAGAGCCAGATCAAGTGCCTTTTTTCTATCGTTTTTTTCCACCATATTGTCTCCAGTTTTACTGGATTCACCCCTTTCAATTATTCGAACGTTAGTTCTTTTATTATATATTACACTACCGGGAAGGAGATGTCAACTCATTATTTAAAAATTCAAATCCCTTCCACAAAGAAAAATTTGTCGTTCTTTCCCTGATAGTTTCCCTGTCTCCTAAAAAATTTCTTTCAAATATTTTATAATCATTCTTTGTCATAACACATATATAAATAAGACCTGTTGTAATGTTTTTATCCCTATCAGGACCTGCATACCCAGTTGTTGATATAACAAGGTCTACGCCCGTCTTCTTAATTAAACCTTCAGCCATTTCATAAGCAATCTGTGAGCTCACAGCACCATATTCATTTAAAGATGTCTTTGACACTCCAAGTTCTTCAATTTTAGCATTATCGCTATAAGTTATCAGACCTCTATCAAATGTTAGGGATGCTCCAGGTATTCCGGTAAGTCTTTTTGAAATATTTCCCCCTGTCACTGATTCACATACCGCTATTTTCATCTTATGTTCCAGTAACTTATGCAGCAGGACCTCTTCCAGTGAAGAATTATCGTATCCTAATATATTACTCCCTATCTTATTCTTTATGGTTTCTAAAATCTCAGCGGCCTCTTCCTCTAGTCCTGCCCTGTTATCGCCTCGACCGATGACTTTAATTTCGACGCTTCCAGAGCTGGCATAAGTTGTTATGGTAAAATTCGGATACTTGAGATCCAGTGATTTAAGTTGAGTTTCCAGAGTTGATTCACCCATTCCAGACGTGTTTATAGACTTAACAATTATGATATGATCATCTTTGATTATATTAACTACTTTTTCCTCGAACATAGGTATCATTTCTCTTGGCGGTCCAGGCATCATAATAATCTTTTTATTTCTCCACTCCATGTATATGCCTGGGGCAGTACCTTTTGGATTATTAATAAATTCTGAGCCCTCAGGTTTCATTGCCTGTTTAAGGTTGTTCAAGGTCATTTCTCTATCTGAATATGCAAAGTACTGCTTGATATGATGTTCCATATCCATATCTGAAACCATTATACTACCTGTAACATTTGCAAGGGCTTCCTTGGTAAGGTCATCATCTGTCGGACCAAGTCCACCAGTTGTCAGTATTATGTCAGATCTATCAATTGCCAAAGAAAGGCAGCCTTCCAGCCTATTGTAATCATCATCAACTGAAGTATGATAGATTGTTTCGATTCCAAGCTCCATCAGACGTCTTGAAAGATAAACTACATTTGTATTAAGTATGCTTCCAAGCATTATTTCAGTTCCAATGGTAATGATTTCTGCCTTCATTCAGTCATCTCCAATCAAATATCATTCATTTTAAGTGTTCCAATATTCCGTACTATATAGTCATAACCTGATATGACAGTTAAAACCAAAGCAATATAGAGCATAATTGTATCCATTGGTATGGATATATACCTAAATGGGAAATTATCTATAAGCAACAGTACTATAGCAATAAGTTGAGTTATTGTCTTCAATTTTCCCCAAGGGCTGGCAGCAATTGTGACCCCTTCTGATGCCGCTATAATTCTGAAGCCGGAAATGGCGAATTCTCTCGTAATAATTATAATTACAACCCATGACGGTACGCTTCCAGTACCAACCAACAAGATTAATGCTGCTGAGGTGAGAACCTTGTCTGCAAGTGGATCTACAAATTTGCCGAAATTAGTCACAAGGTTTCTGCTCCTGGCAATATATCCATCCAGAGTATCTGTCAACGATGCAAAGATAAATATTACAGCTGATATATATGTTGGACCGGGACTTTCAATAAGAAATGATATCATAAAGATTGGAACCAGAAAAACTCTGAACAAGGTAATCTTATTCGCCAGATTCATCAGATAACACCCCCAATAGATCATATTCCAGATATTCAGTGACCCTTACCTTGACTATATCCCCTATTTCGAGATTCTTACCGGACTTAAAGTAAATGACACCATCTATTTCCGGGCTGTCCATATAGCTCCTGCCAATATAAAGCCCATCTTCTGCCTGTTCTTCAACTAAAACTTCATATTTTTTCCCAATTTTTTTACTCATCAATTTTTCAGAGATTGACCTCTGTAGTTCCATCAGCTTGTCTCTTCTTTCTTCCTTGACGTCTTCTTCAATCTGACCAGGCATTTTGTCTGCTGGAGTGTTTTCCTCTTTTGAGTAGGTGAATACTCCCAATTTGTCGAATCTAACAGTGCTTATAAAATCATATAGATCCTGAAAGTCTTTTTCAGTTTCGCCAGGGAAGCCAACTATGAATGTAGTTCTTATGACGATATCGGGAATCTTATTCCTTAGCTTCTCTATAGTATTCTGAATGTCCTCTCTGGTAGTCTTTCTGTTCATCATTCTAAGAACGTTGTCACTTGAATGTTGAAGAGGAATATCTAGATAATGCGCTACCTTATGGTTCCTCTTGATGCTGTCTATAAGTCTGCCATCCAAGTTATCTGGATAAAGGTACAAAAGTCTTATTATCTTTACCCCACCAATTTCATTCAATTTATCCAGCAACAAGTACAAACTGTAGTCCCCATAAAGGTCAATTCCGTAATCCGAAGTGTTCTGGGCAATAAGAATAATCTCCTTCACACCTTGCTCAGAGAGACTTGTAACTTCCTTAACGATATCCTCCATCTTTCTGCTCCTGTGTCTACCCCTAAGTGCTGGAATTATACAGTAGGTACACAGATTGTCGCATCCTTCAGAGATTCTTACATAAGCAACCGGTGATGTAACGATTCTTTCAATGCCCTCTACATACTGACTGTCGATATCATCAGATTGAATTATTCTGCCTTCATTCTTAAGCCTCATCAATATACTGTTAAGATCCCTGATATTTCCGGTACCCATAATAGCATCAACTTCTGGAATTTCATCCATGAGCTCATTTGAATACCTTTGAGCCAGACAACCTGCCAGCATAAGGTGCCTACATTTACCATGTGTTTTATACTTGGACATCTCCAGGATAGTATCTATGGATTCCTCCTTGGCAGCATCTATAAATCCGCAGGTATTAACTATGATTACATCAGCATCCATTGGATTGTCCGAGTAGTCAAAATTATCCTTATCAAGAATGCTCTGCATAAGCTCTGAGTCAACCTCGTTCTTGGAACAACCCAGAGTAACAATATTTACTGTTTGTCTTTTCATTGAATCTCTCCTAATCCTGTTCTAAGTCCTCTTCACTGATCAGTACCTTTCTGGGCTTGCTTCCTTCAAAGCCTCCCACTATACCTCTCGTCTCCATTTCATCAATTAATCTGGCAGCCCTGGCATAGCCTATACGAAGCTTTCTCTGTAGAAGCGATATGGAGGCCACCCCCTCATTAACAACCAGTCTTATAGCCTCTGAGAGCAGTACATCTGTTTCATGCATATCTATATTCTTGCTATTCTGAACAACCTCTATTACATCCTCATCATACATTGTCTCATTTTGTTCCTGAAGGAAGGAAACTACATCCTCCACCTCATTGTTGGATATAAACGCTCCCTGAAGTCTAACTGGCTTGGAGTAACTGGATGGATAGAACAACATATCACCCTGACCCAGTAGCTTTTCTGCTCCCGCCATGTCCAGTATAGTCCTTGAATCAACCTGAGATGATACAGCAAAGCTGATTCTGGAAGGAATATTAGCCTTGATTGTACCTGTAATTACATCAACTGAAGGCCTCTGTGTAGCAACAATAAGGTACATTCCTGCAGCTCTTGCCATCTGAGCAAGTCTGGCTATATAATCTTCAATCTCCTGAGCTGCTACCATCATAAGATCAGCAAGCTCATCTATTACAATTACTATTTTGGGAAGCTTTTCACTGTCATTGGCGTGTCTTTCATTGTATGACTGAATATCACGTACATTATTTTTTGCAAATGTCTTGTACCTCTTCTCCATTTCACCCACTGCCCAGTTCAAAGCAAAAGCTGCTTTTTTTGCATCGGTCACAACCGGTATCAGCAAGTGTGGTATTCCATTGTAGACACTTAATTCAACAACCTTTGGGTCAATAAGAAGAAGCTTGACATCATCAGGCGAGCTTTTAAAGATAAGGCTCATAATTATTGTATTGATACAAACGCTCTTACCGGATCCTGTAGCTCCCGCTATGAGTAGATGAGGCATTTTATCAATGGAAGATATTACAACCTTCCCATTGATGTCCTTCCCCAATGCAAGTGGTATGTCCGTCTTGATATCAGAAAATTCCCGTGCTTGAATAAGCTCCTTGAAATAGACCATATCCTTGACCTTATTGGGAACTTCTATCCCTACAGCCGCTTTCCCTGGGATGGGAGCCTCAATCCTAATATCAGATGATGCGAGACTCAATGCTATATTATCAGATAATGATACTATTCTACTGAGCTTTATACCAGGTGCAGGAGAAAGCTCATAGCAGGTTATTGATGGTCCTACATTTATATGTGAAACTGACGCCTCGATTCCAAAGTTTTTCATGGTCTCTTCAATCAGTCTGGCGTTCTTCAATATCATCTTTCTGTCATTTGATTCACCCTTTTTTCCTGGTGAATTCAGCAAGGACATGGGAGGTATTCTATACATGATTCTCTGTGCCTGCTCTTTCTTTTCACGCACCTGGTTATCTATCTGCACTGTTTCCTTCTCAACACTTTCTTCATTAAGCTTCACTGGCTTCTTTCTCTTTGCCTTTTCATGTGATTCATCATTTTCCTCACCTTGCAGCTGGGAAGAATAATCTGTTATTTTAATCAGCTCGTTGGATTTTGTTGTAGTTGGACTTGCTTCTAATGCTCCATTTGTTAGCAGTGACTCGTTTTTTGGTTTTTTGTTTCCTTTATTATCTCTCTGAGGAGCCATCATTTTAGCCTTTGAAAATACTTCTTTAACTGTAAGATTTGTTATTATAAGCATACTCACGGTTATTGCAAAGGCAACTACCACATAAGTTCCAATTGAACCAAAAAGCTTGTAAAAAAAGAATCCAAAAAAGCTTCCCAAAAATCCTCCACCTCTATTGGCTCTTGAAATATCCAAGCCTTGCCTGATTCTTTCAAGGAATGAAAGATCCAATGGGTTTATACCATCCAGTACAACAAGAAAGCCAATAAATATAATAGACAATGACAATATAATTCTAAGTTGAATTCTATCAAATCTCTCAAGTAAAAGAACTATACCCGCACCTATAATAAACAATGGAAAAAAGTATCCTCCAAATCCCATCATGGAGAATGTAGTTCCATTGATTACATTTCCGATTATTCCCATTCTTGTGCTGAAAAGACTTATAAGAATAATGACACCCACTGCAAGAACTATCATTCCAAGGATATCTGTATTCATCTTGCTTATCGCTGTATTGGGTTTTTTCTTGCTATTTTTTGGGGTCGCTTTCTTTTTCATTTAATTCACCTCTGTCATATAAGCTGACTGATTATAGTTATTGTACCAACTACCCATAGATAATATGAAAAATAATGAAGCTTGTTTTTATTTAAAATTTTAATTAGTGCCTTTATGGAAATTACTCCAACAATTGTTGACAATATTACTCCAACTATCAAGGGCATATTTACAATTACTCCGTCTCCACCTCTTATAACCTTGATTATGCCAAGAAGAAAAGCTCCGAATGTGGCAGGAAGTGCAAGCAGAAATGAATATTCAGTCGTAAGAGGCTTTTTTAGTCCTCTAAACAGACCTGCTACTATTGTTGAGCCTGATCTGGAAATCCCAGGTATGATTGCCATACCTTGAAAAGTTCCTATAATTATTGAATCAAGAAAAGTCATTTTTTGTATATCTTTGTGCTCTGAACCTTTCTTTTCAGCAAACCAAAGGAGAAGACCAGTTACCATCAATGCAATTCCAATTAGTATAAGGGAAGTGTATAAGGATTCAAAGAAATCCTCAAAAGTCAGCCCTATTATAGCCGTGGGAACAGAACCTGCAAGGATTAAAAGCCCTAGCTTTTGATGGTCTGTCAATTCATGGATTTTTCTCTTGCTGATCAAACTGCCTATAAGTATTAAAAACTCAAGGATGATTTTTTTTACATCCTCGAAATAAACGATTATTATTGAAATCAGGGTACCGAAATGAAGCATCTCAGTGAAGAAAAGGTTCCCCTCAGTTATTCCGAATAAGTACTGCAGCAGTGCCAGATGTCCTGAGCTGCTTATTGGCAGGAACTCAGCAACTCCTTGAAATATTCCTAATACAATTGCTTCTATCCAATTCAAGAATATGTCCTCCTTAAATGACTGTACAAATTGATTATAACACATTTATAATTGAATATCATCTTCAACAAGATTATGGATTAAAGTCCTGTATGTCCAAATCCTCCGGCGCCTCTCACTGTATCCTTCAATGATTCCACAAGCTGAAATTCCATTTTTTCATATTTTGTCATAATCATTTGAGCAATTCTGTCACCATGTTTAATTTCAAATGGCACTTTTCCAAGGTTAATAAGAATAATCTTTATTTCTCCTCTGTAGTCGCTATCAATTGTACCTACTCCATTTGCAAGAGTTATGCCATTTCTAGCCGCCAATCCACTTCTACCCCTAATCTGTGCCTCATAACCCTCAGGAATTTCAACAAAAATACCAGTCGGTACAAGATATCTATCCATTGGTTGAAGCACCACTGTAGTTTCCAGATTGGCCATCAGGTCTATGCCTGATGCTCCGTGAGTCTTGTATTCAGGTAGAGGGAGCGACCCATTATTTATAACATTGACTTTCATTTAAAACTCCTCCAATCAATAGAATATTCCATCCAGTTTATTGTTAAATTCATCTATATTGTCAACTGGACCTACGTATGCCAGATTCATCTGATTCCAGACCAGATATTTTTGTACAGCCTTTTCGATTGAATCCATGTGTATGTTATTGATTTTTTCAAGCACCATCTCAGGTGTTTCAATAGGTTGCCTATGAAGAAGATTTTTCCCCATCTCATACATCTTGTTGAATGTTCCCTCCAGGCTTAATATATAGCTACCCTTGAGTTGTTCTTTTGCTTTCTTCAGCTCAGACTCTGAAATGTAATTTTTCCTTATATCATCAATACAGGACTTTATAAGCTCTGCAACTTCCATTGTATTTTCCTTGTTTAAACCTGCATAGATTGAAAACATACCTGCTCCATTATATGAAGTCAATGATGAGTCGATTGTATATACAAGTCCTCTGTGTTCTCTGATTTCCTGGAATAACCTGGAGCTGATTGTGCCCCCGATAATATTATTTACAATCATCATGGGGAAAATATCCTCTGAGTAGGTAGCAGGTCCCTGGAATCCCATAGCCAAATTCATCTGTTCTATATCCTTCTTCAGTCCACTGATTGAACATCCCGGCTCGAAAGCATAGGATACAGCTGAATCCGAGTTTTTGTTGCCTTCGTTGAATTTTCCAAAGTTTTTGTTAAGGAGCTCAATGGTTTTTTCTTCATTAAAGCTTCCAACAATTGATATCACTATTTGATCCGGTGTATATCTTCTCTTGAAGAAGGAGTATATAAGGTTTCTGTCAAAGCTATTTACTGTTATATCAGTTCCAAGAATAGGGTAAGCAAGCGTCATATCCTTGTACGTCATTTCTGTTAGCATTTCAAACACAAGGTCTTCCGGAAAATCCTTGTACATATTTATTTCTTCTATGATTACTCCTTTTTCCTTTTTGATTTCATTTTCATCAAAAACTGAATTGGTAATCATATCTCCCAATACATCAATTGCAATAGGTAGATGCTCGTCTATTACCTTGCCATAGAAGCAGGTGTGCTCCTTACTTGTGAATGCATTAACCTGCCCACCTATATCATCCATTGCTTCAGCTATTTCTCTTGATGTTCTTTTCTCTGTGCCTTTGAATAGCATGTGCTCTATGAAATGAGAAACGCCATTATTCATTCTGTCCTCATAAAAGGACCCCGTGTTGGAAATAATTCCAAGGGTTGCCGATTTAAGGTATGGAATTTTGTGCATAATCACCTTTATTCCATTGTCCAGTTCTCTTATTATATGCATATTCTCCTCCGGTTTTACAATCAAATTAAAAATACAGTATATATTCACTCACAGTTTTACAAAAATAAACATGAACCAGGTTAAGGTTCATGTTCAGCTTCTATTTATCATCCTTCTCACTGGTGTCTTCAGACTTAGCCTCATCTTTTAGAAGAACTTTCCTTGAAAGGTTTATTCTACCTTGTTTGTCAATCTCCATAACCTTTACCATAATCTCATCTCCGACAGAAACTACATCTTCAACTTTATTGACTCTTTCCTTGGCAAGCTGTGATATGTGAACCAATCCTTCCTTGCCGGGGAGTACCTCTACAAAAGCTCCGAAATTCATTATCTTGGTAACTTTACCTTTGTATGTTTCACCAGCTTCAACTTCTTTAATTATATTTTCTATCATTTCTATAGCTTTTCTGCTTCCTTCGCCATCATTTGATACAATAGAAACTCTTCCGCTGTCATCAATATCAATCTTTACACCTGTATCATCAATAATTTTATTAATTATCTTTCCTCCAGGTCCTATAATCATTCTAATTTTATCAGGATGTACCTGAAGTGTTTGTATTCTTGGAGCATATGGTGACATTTCCTCTCGAGGCTGTGATATAGTCTCTTGCATTTTTCCAAGAATATACAATCTTGCGATTCTTGCCTTTTCAAGTGCTTCTCTCATGATCTCCTCGCTGATTCCTGAAATCTTGATGTCCATCTGGATAGCAGTGATGCCTTCACTGGTTCCAGCAACTTTAAAGTCCATGTCTCCAAGGTGATCTTCAAGGCCTTGTATATCAGTCAGTATAGCTATGTTGCCATTTTCTTTGATCAATCCCATGGCAATTCCAGCTACGGGTGCCTTTATTGGCACTCCTGCATCCATAAGTGCGAGAGTACTACCACATACACTTGCCTGTGAAGTCGAGCCATTCGAACTAAGAACCTCTGATACCAATCTCAAGGTATAAGGAAAATCTTCTTCTGAAGGAATTACAGGTTCAAGCGCTCTTTCAGCTAGAACTCCGTGTCCAATTTCACGCCTTCCAGGTCCCCTCATAGGTTTTGTTTCCCCAACAGAATAAGCTGGGAAGTTGTAATGATGCATATATCTTTTGGACTCGTCATCTCCAATTCCATCAACTATTTGCACATCACCTGAAGCCCCAAGAGTTGCTATTGTAATAACCTGAGTCTGCCCTCTGTTGAACAGTCCTGAACCATGTACTCTAGGCAGTAGACCTATCTCTGAGCTTATTGGTCTTATTTCATCAAGTTTTCTATTGTCAGGTCTTCTTGATTCCTCAGTTATAAGTCTTCTGACATTACTCTTGATTATATTATCCATTACAGTTTTGATATCTTTTTCGCCTTCGGGGAAAATTTCCAAAGCTGCCTGGAGAATTTCATCCTTAACCGCAGATAACTTTTCTTCCCTCTCCGCCTTATCTTCGGTATTAAGTGCCTGTGCAAGCTTTTCCTTGCCAAGTTCCTCTACCTTAGATTGTATTTCATCAGCTGGAAGAAAAAGCTTATATTCTACTTTCTTTTTGCCTACTTCATCAACTATTCCATCAATAAATCTGCAGAGTTTCTTTATTTCTTCATGTCCTGTCAATATTGCCTTCAGCATAGTTTCCTCGGAAACAAACTTTGCACCAGCCTCAACCATCATAATTGCGTCTTTCGTTCCAGCTACAATCAAGTCCAACTCTGAAAGCTCTCTTTGTTTGCTGTCTGGATTAATGATTATCTCTCCATTTACAAGCCCTACATTTAAGGAAGCCGTAGGTTCAGGAAATGGGATGTCAGATATTGACAAAGCAATCGATGATCCTATCATTGCTGCTATCTCAGGGCTGTTATCCTGATCAACGGACATAACAGTTGCTACTATCTGAACTTCATTCCTGAATCCATCTGGGAACAATGGTCTGATTGGTCTGTCAATTAGTCTAGATGTCAGTATTGCTCTTTCACTTTGTCTACCCTCTCTTTTGATAAATCCTCCTGGGATTTTTCCGACTGAGTAGAGCTTTTCTTCGTAATCACAACTTAGGGGAAAGAAATCTAAACCTTCCTTAGGTTTCTTTGACTGTGTTGCAGTAACCACAGTAACTGTATCACCATATTGGACAAGACATGCTCCGCTTGCCTGCTCAGCAACTTTTCCTGTGGTTATGGTCAAATCCCTTCCTGCTAAGTTGTAGTGGAATTTTCTTTCCATAAAATACCTCCTTGTAAATTCTTTGTTGATTTTTCTATTCTATATAGTCTAATAAACTAATAGAGCGGGATGTCCCGCTCTAATTAACCTCTGATGCCTAGTTTTCCAATTAAAGAACGATATCTCTCAATATCCTTATTCTGTAAATATCTTAAAAGATTTCTTCTTTGTCCAACCATCTTCAAAAGACCTCTTCTTGAGTGGTGATCCTTTTTGTGTGTCTGCAGGTGGTCGTTTACAGAATTGATTCTGTGAGTGAGCAGTGCAACCTGAACTTCTGGTGACCCTGTATCCCCTTCATGCATTTTGTACGTTTCAATAATCTTGTCTTTTTCTTCTCTTGTTAACATTTTACTGCACCTCCATATTATTCTTAGTCCACCATCAGCCATGCAGGCGCCGAGGAACGGCAAGCATTGCCAAAGGTAATCCTTAACATTTAAAGTTTAACACACTTGTCTACAAATGTAAATCGGATTTTTGCTTTATATATCTAATATCCTCCTGCATTTTCGCCTTGAGATCTTCAACTGATGCAAATTTTTTTTCGGGTCTTATATACTCAAGGAAGAATATTTCAATCTCTTTTCCATAAATCTGATCGTCAAATCCAATTATGTGATTTTCGATTTTAAGGTCCACCTCGTTGAATGTAGGATTGACTCCAATGTTGGTAGCGCTTGGATAAGTTTTGCCATCTACAACAGTGTATGTCATATAGATACCTTTCATAGGTATTACATACTTGTCTGTAGGTTTTATGTTTGCCGTTGGGACGCCCAGCTTTTTACCAAGACCCTTGCCACGTATCACTTCTCCAGTAATCCCAAAAGGTCTTCCCAGGAGCTCATTGGCATTTATTATTTCACCATCTGTGATATGTTCCCTGATCAGAGTACTGCTAACAAGTATGCCATTGTGGAATACAGGCTGGATTATACTTGTTTTAATTCCAAATTCCTTGCTTAGTTCAAGTAATTTCTCTACATTCCCCTGAGCCTTGTATCCAAATCTATAATCAGGTCCTACCGTAATGGCTCTGCAATTAAGTTTTTCATATAATATAGATTCAACAAAATCTCTTGGGCTGAGGGTCATGATTTCATCATCGAATATCATTGTATACAGGGTCTTGACACCCAGTTTTTCCAGAAATCTGTTTTTCTGGCTGTTGCTGTTTATTAATCTGGGACCATTCTTGAATACAAAGGATTTTGTGTGATTTTCGAATATCATCATAGAAGGTCTCAAATTTGACTGTTCAGAAGTCTTTATCATTGATTTTATAAGCTTCTGATGTCCTATGTGAACACCATCAAAGTTGCCCAATGCAAGGGATGTCTGAAATCTTGTCTCTTTATTATTGTCAATTCGCACAATCTCCATTATATCACCTGATCAGTACTTTTTCCATTTTCAATATTCTTCCGTCTTTATCTTCAATGATTTTTCCAACCCCAATGAATTCTTCTGAAACATATACTCTTAATAGCTGATTCACAAATACTCTTTCAGTTCCATCAAGGTTTATCTTAACGCCATTTGTTAAAGGTTTGTAGTAGGTTCTGTCCAGTTTGATCTCATTCATATGAAGGATTGCCCTATCAATGGGTTGAATCACTTTCAGAATATCATGGGCATCCATTTTGTCAAGAGTCTCCATGCCAAATGCATCCTCAATTTTAAAATTCCCTACGCCTGTGCGAATAAGATATGACATGTGACCATAGGTTTCAAGATTTTTACCAATATCATGACATATTGTTCTTATATATGTTCCCTTGGAACATTTTGTATAAAATATTATCTTTCGATTATGTTGATTGTTTAAAATTTTGAGTTCTTTAATCTGGATCTTTCTGGGGTTTCTTTCAACCTCAATCCCATTTCTAGCAAGTTCATATAGCTTTTTCCCTCCAATTTTCTTGGCAGAGTACATTGGGGGAATCTGGTTGATAGTACCATGAAATGACTTAAAAACTTCTTCTATATCATCTTTTGATACTTCCAATTCCGAAGTGTAAGTTACTTTCCCTGTGCTATCCTGTGTGTCCGAAGCACATCCAAGGGTAAGCTCAGCAATGTATTCCTTGTCAACTCCAAGAAGATACTCAGACACCCTGGTCCCTTTACCAATACAAATTGGGAGAACACCTGTCGCCATAGGATCCAGTGTACCTGTATGCCCGACTTTCCTGGTCCCCAGAAGCTTTCTGAAGTAAGAAACTGCATCGTGGGATGTC
This sequence comes from Bacillota bacterium, assembly GCA_051744365.1. Lineage (GTDB taxonomy): Bacteria > Bacillota > Clostridia > Tissierellales > Tissierellaceae > Gudongella. The sequence continues at coordinate 16,482 of JBNJCX010000002.1, read as the reverse complement.
ATCCCAGCGGGTTTGAAAAAATTAATTATTCCATCCATAAAATCACCCCGCTTTTTATAAATATTTACCTATCTCTTCAAGTATTATTTTTTCAGCAACTTCCAGGGTGCCATCCATAGTGGCTCCAGAAGCTCTACTGTGACCTCCTCCATTGAATGCCCCGCAGATCTTGTTGGCATCGATTGCTCCCTTTGTACGGAGACTGATTTTAATCATATTCTCATCAATTTCCTTCAATAGAAGCGCAGCTTCTATTGAATCAGTATCACGTATAAATTCAACAATGCCTTCAGTATCCTCCATGGATGCTCCAGTTGCTTCAAGCATTTTCTGTGATACTTTTACGACTCCAACCTTATTTTCATAGTAAAATGCAATTTGGGACGCAGCTCTAATAAACAGTCTTGTCCTGGCAAGACTTCTTCTTTGATAAAGCTTGGTATTGATGTTATATGCATCTATACCGTAGTCATATAACTTAGCAACAGTTTTGTGTGTTCTTCCTGTAACACCTTGGTAGGTAAATCTACCTGTATCCGTACTCATTGCTGCATAAATAAGTGTTGCAATATCCGTGTTTATGGGTAATTGGAGTTCTTCAAGAATATTAAACAATATTTCACCTGTTGATGATAAATCAGGCATCACTATATTGATGTCTCCAAATTCTGTGTTGCTTACATGGTGGTCAATATTTACAATTTTATTTGATTTATCAATAAGAAACTGATTTTCACCCAGCCGCTTCAAATCGCTGCAATCCATAACCAAAAGAAGATCAACATCTTCGGTGCTGTAGTCAATGGCTTCCAGTTTATCTATTCCGGGGAAAAAGTCATAATCTGCAGGAACTATGTCCGCTTTTACAAACAATACCTCCTTGCCAAGACTTTCCAGCGAAATGCCCACTGCAAGAAGAGAGCCAAGGTTGTCTCCATCTGGACTCTGATGGGACACCACGGCTATTCTTTTGCTTTTATTTATTAATTCATTCAGACGTTTTAAATTACTCCTGTTCATCTTTCTCAGAAGCCTCCTTTGAATCCCTGTTGACCTCCTCTATTAGCTTTGACATATAAAGCGCTTGCTCTATACTTTCATCAAGTTCAAATATCGGCTCTGGTACATGTCTGAGATTAATTCTTCTTCCAATCTCTGTTCTCACAAATCCTTTGGCACTTTGAAGTCCCTGGATTGTACTTTCCTTGTCCTCTTCACTTCCAAGTACTGATATATATATCTTTGCAAATCTAAGGTCCTTGGTAACGCTGACCTTATTTACACTTGGCATGCCGCTTATCCTGGGATCCTTTATCTCATTCTGAATAAGTTCTGAAACAACTTTTTTCACTTCTTCTGAGATTCGATTAATTCTTTTTTCATTCATTTATAACACCTCTAATCTATTTTGACTTCCTTCAAGACATAAGCCTCGAGATGGTCTCCTTCTTTAATGTCATTGAAATTTTCCAATCCAAGTCCGGCTTCAAATCCTGTGAGAACTTCTTTTACGTCATCTTTAAATCTCTTTAGTGAAGAAACTGAACCATCGAATATCACAACATCATCTCTAAGGAGTCTGACCTTTGCATTTCTGGTTATCTTTCCACTAACAACATAGATACCAGCAATTTTGTTTCCATTAGGCAGTCCGAATGTTGCCCTAACCTGTGCCCTGCCAAGGATTTCTTCAACAATCTTGGGAGCATGCATTCCTTTAACCGCAGCTTGTATGTCTTCAATTGCCTCATAGATAACCCTATAGGTCCTGATATCAACTTTCTCTTTTTTCGCTAGTTCAATTGCATTGAGATTAGGCCTTACATTAAAGCCAATTACGATGGCGTTCGAAGCAGAAGCAAGCATGATATCACTTTCAGTAATTCCACCTACACCACCATGGAGAAGATTAACTCTTACCTCTTCGGTATCCAGTTTATTCAGTGATTGACTCAAAGCTTCAATTGAACCTCTTACATCACCTTTAACTATGATATTTAAATCTTTTATTTCCCCAAGCTTAATTTTTTCAAACAGGTCGTCAAGTGAAACCTTTGAAGATTGTTTCATTTGAGCTTCTCTCATTTCAACCTTTTTGTCATCCGCGATATTTCTTGCAGCTTTCTCATTTTCAACCGCAAACAATAAATCTCCTGCATTTGGAACCTCTGAAAGTCCAAGTATCATAACTGGTATGGATGGGGTTGCCTTCTTTACATTTTTACCCTTATCATCCAGCATAGCACGGATACGTCCGCTGGCAGTACCTGATACAACCATATCTCCTACATGCAATGTGCCTTTTTGTACAAGTACTGTAGCAAGGGGGCCTTTCCCTTTATCAAGTTCACCTTCAATTATAGTTCCAACTGCTCTTCTGTCCGGATTTGATTTCAGTTCCTGCATATCTGCAACAAGAAGAATCATTTCCAGAAGGTCCTCAATACCAGTTTTCTGTAAGGCAGATACTGGCACGATAATTGTGTCTCCACCCCACTCTTCAGGAACGAGGCCATTGTCAGAAAGCTCCTGCTTGACTCTGTCAGGATTGGAATCAGGCTTATCTATTTTATTTAATGCCACAATTATCGGTACGCCTGCTGCTTTTGCGTGTGATATTGCTTCAACAGTCTGTGGCATTACGCCGTCATCTGCAGCAACTACAAGTATTGCTATGTCAGTCACGCTGGCACCTCTTGCCCTCATTGAAGTAAATGCCTCATGTCCAGGGGTATCCAAAAACACAATTTTTTTATTGTTTATGTTTACCGCATATGCTCCTATGTGCTGTGTAATGCCTCCAGCTTCTTTATCTGTAACACTTGTATGTCTGATTGCATCCAAAAGTGAAGTTTTACCATGATCGACATGGCCCATTACAGTAACTACTGGTGGTTTTGGCTTCATATCTTCAGGTTCATCGTCGTAATCCAAGAGCTGTTCTTCGGTTTTTTCAACCTCTGGCTCAATCGTCTGAACTGCATATCCGAAATCATCCGCTACTAGCGCTGCAATTTCACTGTCAATTGCCTGATTCTGGTTCACCATTACTCCAAGACCAATCAATTTTGTGATTATTTGTGAGGAATTGACACCAATCATCTCAGCCAGGTCTTTTACAATTATTTCTGGTTCAATTTCTATAGTCTTCTTTTCGATATTAGTTACCTCATTTTCTATGGCAGTATCTTCCGTTTTGAACTGTTTTTTCTTGGGCTTTTTAATCTTTGGTTTTTCTTCTTCGATGAAATCATCCGCATCCTCAGTTACCTCAGTTTTTGTTTCAGGCTTCTCTTCTGTTAATATTTCTTTTATCAATTGTGCTTCTTCTTCCTCTATGGAACTCATATGACTATTGATTTTAAGCTCCAGGCCTTCGATTTTTTCCATCAAAGCCTTGCTGGACATATTGAGTTCTTTTGCCAATTCATATACTCTAACTTTTGTCATACCTTGCACCTCCTGTTTGTTTAAGGTGTTCCTTTACTTATCTATGACTTTCTTCAATCTGGAGTAGATTTCCTCTGTAATTTCTGTCTGCAAAGCTCTTTGAAACTTCTTGTTTTTATAAGCATTTTCAAAGCACTCAATGGTAGGACATATATAAGCTCCTCTACCATTTGCTTTACCGCTAAGATCCACACTGACTACATTTTCCTTATTTTTGACTACTCTCACTAATTCTTTCTTCGGTTTCATCTCATTGCATGCGATGCATTTTCTAAGTGGGATTTTTCTGGCACTCACATTATCCCTCCAATCTATATTTCATCTGATGTTTCATCACTTGATACATCAGTTTCTTTATCAGATATCCCTTCTAAATCATCTTCCGGAATTTCATCTGGTGATCCAAGACGGGCTTCTTCATCTGCAATCTTGGTCTGGTCTTCTTTTTTTATTTTCTCCATAAATTCCTTATACTGGGTTTCTGATTTTATATCTATCTTCCAGTTTGTAAGCTTTGCTGCCAATCTTGCATTCTGCCCTTCCTTGCCTATTGCCAGAGAAAGTTGATAATCAGGAACAACAACAATTGCTGATTTTTCCTTATCATTTGGAATTACCTTTACAACCTTTGAAGGGCTAAGGCTGTTTCCAATAAATTCAGCCGGAGTTTTGCTCCAGATTATTATATCAATCTTTTCCCCATTTAGCTCCTCCACAATGGCCTTGACCCTTGCTCCTTTGAATCCGACACAGGACCCAAGAGCATCTACGTCAGGGTTTTTGGAAAATACTGCAATCTTGGTTCTGGAACCAGCTTCCCTGGATACAGAATAAATCTCAACAATTCCTTCAGCTATTTCTGGTACTTCCAGCTCGAACAGTCTCTTGACAAGACCTGTATTGGCTCTGGACAATACAATTTGAGGACCCTTTGTTGTTTTTTTGACCTCCAGGATCAGAAGCTTTTTTCTTTCTCCCGGGCTGTATTCTTCACCTGGGATTTGTTCAGATGGAGGTAATATTCCTTCGGTTTTTCCAAGATCGATGTATACATTGTTCTTTGCTATTCTCTGAATCTGGCCTGTAATAATTTCATTCTCTCTGTTTATGAATTCGTCAAATATTACATCCCTTTCAGCATCCTTTATTCTTTGTATTACTACCTGTTTTGCAGTCTGAGCAGCAATTCTTCCGAAATCCTTTGGTGTTATTCCCAATTTTACAACATCGCCTATCTGATAGTTGGCGTTTAGCTCTTTTGCATCTTTAAGTGACATCTGTAAAAGCTCGTCTTCCACTTCACCATCTTCAACTACGTCCTTTGTAGCAAAAACATCAACAGTTCCTGTATCACGGTCCATCTCTACGATTACATTCTGTGAAGATCCAAAATTCTTTTTATAACTGGATATCAACGCAGACTCAAGAGCATCAAAAATGATATCCTTAGAAATGCCCTTCTCTTTTTCTATTTCCTCAAGGGCATTGATGAAATCAACATTCATCACGAAATTCCTCCTTAAAATTTAATGGTCAACCGAACCAGCGAAACTGCATCTCTCGGTATCCTTACCATTTTTTCAACGGTTTCCAATTCAATTGAATCACCATCATATGACTTTAGTATTCCTTCATATTTCTTTACTCCATCAAGTGGCTTATATAAGCTGACCTCGACTTCCTTTTCTAAATTACGTTCCAGATCCCTGTCTGTTTTCAGTGGTCTGTCGAGGCCAGGTGATGATACTTCAAGATAATAGGCCTTTTGTATTATGTCATCTTCATCAAGTCTACTACTCAGATTCTCACTTACAATCTGACAGTCATCCAGATTTATACCCTCTGGCTTATGGATGTACACTCTTAGGTAGTAGTCTCCGTTCTCCTTCAAATATTCGACATCTACCAATTCATAACCCAGCTCTGAAGTAACCTTCTTACACATGGTTTTGATTACGGTCATAAAATCCTTTTTACTCATCATACACCTCCATATCAGACTCCCTGACACAAACGAAGAGTGGGAAAAACCCACTCTTGCCGGAACCCACTCTAATTGTCCTATTTATTATAACATACAGTTAGAATTAAATCAAACATTAAATAAGCTTATCTGATTGCTCTCAGGCAGTGAATCCAAACATCCATGGGACTTCAGGGCATCAATTACAGGTCTGGTCGCTTTTCCCCGTCTTAACAGATCCTCTATGGAAATAAATGGATTTATCTCTCGTTCTTCAGCAATCTTTCTAGCTGCATTCTCACCGACTCCCTCCAGAGCTTTCAATGGTGGAAGAATTCCTTTGTTTGTCAAAGAGAACTTATCACTGTGCGACTTATACAAATCTACCCTGTCAAAGTTAAATCCTCTAGCATACATTTCAAGTACAACTTCTAGTACTGTTATCTGATTCTTTTCTTTAGTTGTTGCTCCCATTCCCTTCTGTTCCAGTTCAGAGAGTCTCTGTCTAACTACGCTTTTTCCTTTAAGAATAAGATCTGCATCAAAGTCCGAAGATTTTGTAGTAAAATATGTTGCGTAGAATGCTTCTGGATGATGGACTTTAAAATATGCTATTCTAAAGCTCATTGTTACATAAGCTGCAGCATGTGCTTTTGGAAACATGTATTTAATCTTGTTGCAGGATTCAATATACCATTCCGGCAGGCCGAGTTTCCTCATTGCCTCTTCCTCTTCAGATTTCAGTCCTTTGCCTTTCCTCACTTTCTCCATTATGAAAAAAGATTGTTTCTTATCCATTCCGGCATTTATTAGGGATAGCATTATATCCTCACGGGTTGAGATAACTTTAGCTAAAGGAGCGATATTGTTTTTTACAAGTTCCTGTGCATTATTAATCCAAACGTCGGTACCATGTGACAGTCCACTGATCCTTACCAATTCCGAAAAAGTGGATGGTTTTGTATCGGTGAGCATCTGACGAACGAATTTTGTCCCGAATTCGGGTATCCCCAGCGTTCCTACAGGACATCCTATTTCATTGGGATCAACTCCGATTGAATCTGTACTGGTGAAAAGCTCCATGGTGGCTTTGTCGTCAAGTGGTATTGAAGTAGGATCAACTCCAGTAATATCTTCAAGCATCCGGACTATACTTGGAACATCGTGACCCAGTATATCAAGCTTCAGGATTCTGCCGCTGATCGCATGATAATCAAAATGTGTCGTTATTACGCCTGATTTCTTATCGTCTGCAGGGTATTGTATGGGAGTGAAGTCGTGTATGTCTTTATATTCCGGCACTATCATTACTCCACCTGGGTGCTGACCAGATGTTCTCTTAATTCCAGTACATCCCTTCAGTAATCTGTTTATCTCTGCTTGACTTACAATCTTATCTTTTTCTTCAAAATACTTCTTTACAAAACCATATGCTGTCTTATCTGCGATAGTACCTATTGTTCCTGCCCTGAATACTTTCCCTTCTCCAAATAGTTCCTCAGTATATTTGTGTGCTCTTGCTTGATACTCTCCTGCAAAATTAAGGTCTATATCAGGCTCCTTGTCACCTTCAAATCCTAGAAAAACCTCAAAGGGAATATCCTGGCCTTCTTTGATGTAATTTGTATTGCAATGAGGACATTTCTTATCCGGTAAATCATACCCAGATGCAATGGATCCGTCTGTGAAAAACTCAGAGTGATTACAGTCAGGGCATACATAATGAGGAGGTAAAGGATTAACCTCTGTTATTCCGCTCATTGTTGCTGCAAATGATGAGCCTACAGAACCTCTTGATCCCACCAGATACCCATCCTCCATGGACTTCCAGACAAGCTTCTGCGCGATAATATACATTACAGCGTAGCCATTCTTGATTATGGAGTCAAGCTCTCTCTCAAGTCTGCTTTTTACCAATTCAGGCAAGGGACTTCCATAAGTTTCAACTGCTTTATTAATGGTTATTTCCCTAAGTTCCTGATCTGCACCTTCAATCTTGGGTGGGAAGGTGCCATCTGGAATTGGAATACATTTTTCAGCCATATCATTAATAATATTGGGACCGGTAATTACAACCTCTTTGGAGATATCATCCCCTAAATAATCAAATTCTAGCAGCATTTGCTCAGTTGTTCTCAGATACAAAGGTGGTTGATAATCTGCATCCTGAAACTTCTGACCCGACATCAGTATTCTTCTGTAAACTTCATCTTCTGGGTCCAGAAAATGAACATCCCCTGTTGCAACAACAGGTTTATTCAGACTCTTTCCAAGATTGTAAATCCTCCTGTTAATGGACTTTAACTCCTCATGATTCTTTACAATACCTTCTCTTACCATGTATTCATTGTTTCCCAGTGGCTGAATTTCAAGATAATCATAAAATTGAGCTATTTCTCGGATTTCATTGTCTTGTTTGTTTCTGATTATGCCTCGATAGAGTTCACCTGATTCACAAGCGCTGCCTACAATTAAATTCTTTCTGTTAGCTTCTATGAGAGATTTTGGCATCCTGGGTTTTCTATGAAAGTAATTTAGATGAGATTCTGATATCAGTTTATACAGATCCTTTAATCCTGACTGATTTTTAGCTAAAAGAATGACATGATACATATCTCCCTTTGTAGAATCAGCATTTCCTGTTAATCCGTTTATATCTGCCAAAGTCTCTAGATTTCTTTCCTCCAGAAGCTCAAGTATCCTTAATAGTATATTTGCGGTTGCAACGGCGTCATCTACCGCTCTATGGTGATTCTTCAATTCCACCTTTAGATGCTTGGCAACAAGATTAAGCTTATGGCTCTTCATTCCAGGAAACATAGCTCTTGAAAGCTCAAGAGTATCCATTACTGGATTTTCAAGCCTTATACCGATATTCCGAAAAGCTTCTCTGATAAATCCCATATCAAAAGAAGCATTATGGGCTACCAGAACGCTGTCTCCAATAAATTCTCGGAATTGTGGAAGCACGTCGTCTATAATTGGTTTTTCTGAAACCATCTCATCTGTGATACCAGTCAGTTTTATTATAAGTTCAGGTATTGGAATTTCAGGATTTATAAGCTGACTGAAACTGTCCACTATTTCACCATTGAGAATTTTCACAGCCCCTATTTCAGTTATTTTATTGTTTTTAGGTGACAGTCCAGTTGTCTCCAAGTCAAATACCACAAAATTGTCAACTATTCTTCCATCAAGGTTTCCTGTGACAATCTCCTTTTTATCATTGATCATATAGGCCTCAACACCATATATGATTTTTATGTCTTTACTCATCTCCATTGCATCCGGAAAAGCCTGAACCACACCGTGATCTGTTATTGCAATAGCTTTGTGTCCCCAATCTATGGCCCTCTTGATTAAATCCTTGGTATGTGAAACACCATCCATTGAGCTCATCTGTGTGTGGAGATGAAGCTCAACTCGTTTCTCATCAGACAAATCTCTTATGACCGTATGTTCCTTGACCTGTAAGGATTTTATCATCACAGATATTTCCTTTGCATAGGTATCGTATACAACATCCCCACTCAACAGGACATATGTGTTCTCCATGATGTTAGACGTGAATTCAACCGCCTGATCTCTGTTCAAGAAGACCTTGGCAGAAATTGAATTTGTACCGTCAGACAGATAGAAAATTACGAGAGTTCTGTTGTCTTTTATTGTCTTTGTTTCCAGCTGGAATATTTTGCCTTCAATCGTTGTACTTCCAGTCTGCATATCAATATCTATTATCTTGATTGGTTCAGTTTTTATGTTCTTCCCATAGGAATAATTCTTTATTCTTTTCTTTTTTTCTGAGTTAGAAGAAAGATTTTTACTAATCATGTCCTTCAGAATTTTTCGTTCTTCAATCTCATTGTTGTGGAGAAATCTGTCTGGCTCATGGTTTTCCATAAAATCAACATTAAGCGATTTCCCGGAAGCTTTCTCTGTAATCTCCACAAGTTCATCTACCAGTCCGTTTCTTGTTACGGACTGATATGGAAGTTTGCCAGGCAAAACCATGTTTATTATTTCACCCTCATTCAAAACAACATCCTCCAGCCACGAAGAACTGGAGGGTATGTGATTCCCTATCTTTTTTTTTATCAAGGCTAAAAGCTTGTCCTGACTCAGAACGGGGAGTGAACCTATATACTTTATCTCCAGTTCCATATCTATAAATTTCGACTGGAAGACTTCTCTTATTATTTCCCTGTCCTTATTTGTCACCCAATAATCGTCCTTCATTATTATGGTCATTTTCAGCGAGGAATTATCTAAAACGACTGAATCTATTTTTATGTCCCCCAAAAAAGAGGAAAATTTATTTTCTTCAGCAAACAAAGATTTAATTGACCTATTCTTATCTGTCATGAAATATTCGCTCCTTAAGTAATTCTATATACCCTCTATCTCCTTCATCAATTCTTCAAGGAGATTCTCTTCTGGCACCTTTCTGACAATAACGCCTTTCCTGAATATAAGCCCTTCTCCATTTCCTCCAGCTATTCCGATATCTGCTTCACGAGCTTCTCCAGGTCCGTTTACTGCACATCCCATTACGGCAACCTTAATTGGTTTTTTAATGTTTTCCAGTCTCTTTTCGACCTCTTGAGCAAGAGATATTAGATCAATGTGAGTACGACTGCAGGTCGGGCAGGAAATAAATTCCACGCCTTCATTCCTTAATCCAAGTGACTTCAATATTTCCTTTCCTACTTTTACTTCGTCAACTGGATCACCAGTCAATGAAACTCTGATAGTATCTCCAATGCCCATGGCAAGAAGAGCCCCGATTCCTATAGATGATTTTATGGTGCCTCTCCAAGGAGTCCCCGCCTCAGTAACTCCAAGATGAAGTGGATAATTACACATCTCCGACATAAGAGTATATGATTTTATAGTTAGTGGTACTGAACTCGCCTTGAGGGAAACTTTAATATCATGAAAATCAAGATCTTCAAGCAATCTCACCTGTTCCATTGCGCTTTCAACCATGGAATGTTCGTTGACACCATTATACTTTTCAAGGTATTCTCTTTTCACTGATCCTGAGTTTACACCTATTCTTATGGAAATATTTTCTGCTTTACAGGCTTTTACAACTTCCTTGACCTTTTCAAGACTTCCAATATTCCCTGGATTTATCCTTAATCCATCAATTCCCTGCCTTATTGATTCCAATGCCAGTCTATAATCAAATTGAATGTCTGCAATTACAGGCATACTTATGTGTTTCTTTACTTCCCTTATCGCCTTGGCATCCTCAACAGTTGAAATTGCTGAACGGACAATGTCACATCCAGCTTCCTCAAGTCTTTTCATTTGATCTAGCGTCTTTTGTATGTCTGATGTAGGAGTATTTGTCATGGATTGAATGCTTATGGGCGCATCTCCACCGATAAATACATTCCCTATTCTTATTTTACGTGTTTCATTTCTGTTCATATTCAATCCACCTCACAACAATATTCCAATAATTTATTGTCAATATCCTTAGAACAAATTAATTCTGATAAGATCCTTATATGTTACTATTAACATAAGTGAAATCAGAAATATAAATCCTATGAAATGTATAAAACCTTCCTTTTCAGCATCTATGGGTTTCCCCCTCAATAATTCTATAAGAAGGAATACTATCTTACTCCCGTCAAGAGCTGGGATTGGAAGCAGATTGAAGAATCCAAGGTTTATACTTATAAATCCCAGAATGTAAAGAACACTTACAAATCCCATGCTTGCAGCATTACCGATTTCATTAATAACACCAACAGGGCCAGCAAGATCATTTGTCGAAACATTCCCTTGAAACAGCATCCCGAGAAATTGGAACATAAGTCTCAAAAAGTAACCTGTTTCCTGAAATCCTGACTTTATAGATGCAACTACGCCAGATTCATAAGCAGGTATTATACCAATTATAACCCTTCCTTCATCAACCGTCGGCATAACCTGAAGCGATACAATCTCTTCTCCTCTTTCAACCTGAATCTGTATTAGTTCATCAGGACTTTGCTTGTTGATTGTTGATACAATATCATCCCAGTTGTCAATCTCAGTTCCTTGAATTTCAACAATTCTGTCTCCTTCCATTATTCCATACTCTTGTGCAGGACTTCCATCAATAAGTTCATTGATAGTAGTTGAAGGGACACCTACATTGAAAGCTACGATTGAAAGGACCACTATTGCAAGAACAAAGTTCATTATGGCTCCAGCCGATATTACAGCAATTCTTGACCATACCGATACATTTGAGAAGCTTCTCGGATCGTCTGAGGATTCATCCTCCCCTTCCATCTTTACATAACCCCCTATGGGCAATGCTCTCAAGGTATATTGTGTTTCTCCTTTTTTAGTCTGAATAAGCTTGGGTCCCATACCAATGGCAAATTCATTTACTTTAATTCCAACCATTTTTGCTACAGTAAAATGGCCAGCCTCATGAACAAGGACAACCAGCAAAAATACAAATATTGCAGATAATGCTGTTAACATTTTATTTCACCTCAAATTTCTATATTAAAAAGTAGTACGCATAATAGTATACCACAGGTGCTGTGAATATTATGCTGTCAAATCTATCCAACATACCACCATGTCCAGGCATGATTTTCCCATAATCCTTGATGCCAGCCATTCTCTTTATTCTGGATGCAGCAAGATCGCCAATCTGAGATATGATCGAGCCTACCAGTGCAAGGATTCCTAAGCTCCATAAAGGTCCCATATCCATGATTATTGAAAATATCAGTGTTGCCAAAATGCTCCCGGCAATACCCCCAAAGGCACCTTCAACGGATTTTTTTGGACTGATTTCTGGGCATAGCTTTCTTTTTCCAAACTTGCTACCAATAAGGTATGCAAATGTATCTGAACCAAATGCGATAATAAATACTATCCATAAATATTGGCTGCCTTCCAGATAGAAAATATGGAATAACAAATATGGTATGTATAATATGCCCATAACTGTCAATGCTGCATCCTTGATACTTCTCTTGTCTATCAATACCGTTGCAGCCATGGATGCTATTACAGAAAATGAGAATATAAAATTTATTGATAAAGCCTCTAAATAATAAGAAAAATAGATTAGAATTGCTCCTATATAGCCTAATATGGAAAATGTCTTTATCTGCATTTTTTCAATTGCGTTATAATACTCCCTCAAAGCTACCAGTGATAAGGCTAACAAAGCAATGCCAAGATAGTGCCCTCCCAGCAGGAGAACTCCTATCAATAATGCTAGTCCGATAACGCCGGATAATACTCTCACTCCCAGATCTCCCACTTAAACACCTCCGAATCTACGATTTCTTTTCTGATAATCAATTATAGCTTCGCGAAGGTCATCTTCTGAAAAATCTGGCCAGAAAACATCTGAAAACCAAAACTCAGAATATGCCGACTGATACACTAGAAAATTACTAAGTCTGAGTTCCCCGCTAGGTCTTATAATAAGATCTGGATCCGGTTGACCTTTTGTGTAAAGATAATCTGATATAAGCTTCTCATCTATATCGTCTACAGATATATTACCCTCTTTTACATCTATCAAAATATCTTTAAATGCAAGGACAATTTCCTGTCTTCCTCCATAATTAAGTGCTATATTCAATGTCATTCCATCATTGTCTGATGTGAGTTCGATTGCCTTCTGGACTTCTTTTTTTGGTACTTGAGGTAATTTTGACAAGTCTCCAAGTACTTTTATCCTTACATTATTTTTATTCAATCGATCCAATTCCCTATGAACAAAAACAACCAACAGATTCATCAGAGTATCGACTTCTAATCTGGGCCGCTTCCAGTTTTCAGTAGAAAAAGCATACAGAGTGAGGTTACTTAACCCAAGGTTCTTACATGCCTCAACAATATGAACAACCTTTTTCATGCCTTCCTGATGCCCCATATGTCTTGGAAGTCCTCTTTTTTTAGCCCATCTGCCGTTACCGTCCATTATTATACCAATGTGGGCTGGAATTCTGCTCTTATCAATTTTTGTTGAATCATTGATAATTTTTTCGGTCATATTTCCCTCCATCAACAAAAACCCCTTCGTCGAGAAGGGGTCAAGTTTATATTTCCATCAATTCTTCTTCTTTTTTTGCAGTTATTTCATCTATCATTGTAATGTACTTGTCAGTAATTTTTTGCATTTCTTCTTCTGCCTGTTTTTTATCGTCTTCTGTTAGTTCCTTATCTTTTTCCATCTTCTTTATCTTGTCAATTGCATCTCTTCTGGTATTTCTGATTGCAACCTTTGCAATCTCGCCGTTTTTATTGACAACCTTTATAAGGTCCTTTCTTCTCTCTTCAGTTAGTTGTGGAATAACCAATCGAATCAGCTTTCCGTCATTTGATGGATTTAAACCCATATCTGATTTAAGTATTTCCTTTTCTATTATGGGAATTAGCTTTGCATCCCATGGTTGAATAACAAGTAATCTTGGCTCAGGAGCAGATACACTTCCAACCTGTTTCAATGGTGTTATCTGGCCGTAGTAATCGATGTTGATTCTGTCCAGCAATGCAGGATTTGCTCTACCAGCTCTTATGGCTGAAAGTTCCTCCTTATAGACGGAAATTGTTTTTTCCATCTTCGATGCCGCTTCCTTGTGTACATCTAATTCCATAACTACTCCTCCTTTACGTGGGTTCCTATTTTTTTACCAAGAACAACATTCACAATATTATCAGGATTATCAATTCCAAATATTATAAGTGGAATTTTATTGTCCATACATAGTGATGTTGCAGTTGAGTCCATTATTCCAAGACCTAATTTCAGTATATCAATATATTTTAAAGTGTCAAACTTTTTTGCTTCACAATTGAACTTGGGATCTGAGTCATATACTCCATCTACTCCTTTTTTTGCAAGAAGTATTACTTCAGCTTCAATCTCAGCCGCCCTTAATGCAGCAGTTGTATCTGTTGAGAAATATGGATTGCCTGTACCAGCTCCGAATATTACTACTCTTCCTTTTTCAAGATGCCTGATTGCTCTTCTTCTAATATATGGCTCTGCAACCTGTCTCATTTCAATAGCGGATTGAACCCTTGTGACAACCTCCATATTTTCCAGTGCATCCTGCAGGGCAAGAGCATTCATCATTGTACCAAGCATACCCATATAGTCTGAGGTAGCCCTATCCATATCTGCAGTTGAACGTCCTCTCCAAAAATTACCACCGCCGACAACAATTGCAACCTGAACCCCAAAATCATTCAGTTTTTTTATCTGTGCAGCAATCTTCGCAACTGTTTCAGTATCTATTCCTGTACCTTTGCCACCTGCAAAAGCTTCGCCGCTGAGCTTCAGTATAATTCTATTAAAAATGGGTTCCATAGCTACACTCCTCAAAAAAGTTTATTAAAAGGAGAACAACCAGTGTTCTCCTTTTTAACTACATGTTCATTTGCTTTGCTACTTCCTCAGCAAAGTTTTCTTCTTTTTTCTCAAGACCTTCTCCAACCTCATATCTAGTGAACCTTCTGATAACTATGTTTTCACCAATTTTTGAGATTTTTGATGCCAATAGATCCTTGACCTTAATACTTGGATCTTTAATAAACCCTTGATCAAGAAGACATACTTGCTCAAAGAATTTTTCCATTCTTCCTTCTACTATCTTCTCAGCAACATGAGCTGGTTTGCCCTCGTTTACAACCTTGTTCATTTGAATCTCATGCTCATGGGCAATTTCTTCTTCTGAAATCTGCTCTCTTGAAACAACACTTGGATTGGCAGCAGCAACCTGCATAGCCATATCCTTAACGAACTCTTTAAATTCATCGTTCTTTGCAACAAAGTCAGTCTCTGAGTTTACCTCAATAAGAACACCTATTCTTCCACCATGAATATATGCTTCGACTAATCCTTCTGATGCTACCCTTCCAGCTTTCTTTGACGCTGAAGACAAACCTTTCTCTCTCAGGTAGTCTATTGCCTTTTCAACATCGCCGTTCGTTTCTTCAAGAGCCTTCTTGCAATCCAGCATTCCAGCCGCTGTTTTTTCTCTTAGTTCTTTTACTAAAGAAGCATTGATAGCCATATTATACCTCCTATATCATTAAAATGGTAAGGAATACAGGGAACCTGCAATCCTTACCTTCATCTTACTCTTCTGAAATTTCTACGTTGTCTTCAGGTTCGTTCTGCTCGCCCTGCTTAGCTTCGATAACAGCATTTGCCATTGTCTCAGTCAACAGCTTGACAGCTCTTATTGCATCATCATTTCCAGGAATGATGTAGTCAATTTCGTCAGGGTCACAATTGGTATCTACTATGCCAATTACAGGAATTCCTAGTATATGAGCTTCCTGAACAGCTATTTTTTCTTTTCTTGGGTCTACTACAAACAGTACATCTGGTACTCTTTTCATAGTCTTGATACCACCAAGGAATTTTTCAAGTCTTTCAGCTTCATGTCTTAGCTTGATTACTTCCTTCTTCGGAAGAACCTCGAAAGTTCCATCCTCTTCCATTTTCTCAAGTTGATGCAATCTGTCAATTCTTTTTCTGATGGTTTTGTAGTTTGTAAGCATACCTCCCAACCATCTTTGGTTGACATAATGCATGCCACATCTTTTAGACTCATTCTCGATTGATTCCTGAGCTTGCTTCTTAGTTCCTACAAAAAGTACTTCTCCGCCATTTTCAACGATTTCCTTCATAACCTTGTAAGCATCGTCGATTTTCTTGACAGTTTTTTGTAGGTCAATAATGTATATCCCATTTCTCTCAGTAAAGATATACTGTGCCATCTTAGGATTCCATCTTCTGGTCTGGTGACCAAAGTGTACCCCTGCTTCCAATAAGCTTTTCATTGATACTACTGACATACTTTCACCTCCATGTTATTTTCCTCCACCTGCGTCAACTACTTTGGGACTCATTTGAGCACAACCCTCCATATCAGCAAGTGTGTGTAATCACTATGGTATTATAACATAGCGTAATCGCCATTACAATATCTATTTGTCATTATTACCCCGGAATTCAATAAAGAAGACACCCCATTAAAGAGTGTCTGAATGCTTTACTTTTTATTAAGCTCATCAATGAGTTT
>JBNJCX010000001.1:0-96546 GCA_051744365.1 Bacillota bacterium | reverse complement strand
TAATGTATGGACTTGCACCCTCCCCGCTAAATTGCAGCGAAACAAGTTTCGGCAATTAACCGGTTGGGCACGCAAGAAGTCCATTTGGAAATAATTTTTACAATAATGTATGGACTTGTAGCTCAGTTGGTTAGAGCGCACGCCTGATAAGCGTGAGGTCGGTGGTTCGAGTCCACCCAGGTCCACCACTTAAATCAAATTATTTGATTTAAGGGCCTTTAGCTCAGTTGGTTAGAGCGCCCGGCTCATAACCGGTAGGTCTGGGGTTCGAGTCCCTGAAGGCCCACCACAAAAAAAACAAACCTGATTGGTTTGTTTTTTTGCTTGTAAAAGTAATATTAGCCGTTATAATGCTTTAGAAATATATTCCTGATAATTGTCTTGATATTATTTGTAAAGATCTTATTATCAGCTCTTAGTACTAAAATGCCATCAGGAATTTCGTATGGTGAATAATCCACAGGAAACCCGTTTTTTGACAGCTTTCTAGTATCAGCTATATCAGCCAGAATATCGTCAGATAGTCTGGCTCTTTTTATTTCCATGGTTATGTGGAATTTATTCTGATCGTCAAGCTTCAGGGAATAGTAAGGTTGAAAGTAATTCCAGGGAATCAGGAAGGATGGTCTATATGTCCCATCAACAACTAGATGATCCTTGATAAAATCAATATTATCAATATGAAAGAATACCTCAGGCTTTGTACTTTCAATTGCTATTGTTTTTTCTGATTCAACCAGATTCATGATCCTGAGAAGAAGGGGCATGTGCTGCAGATCATCATAATTGTGTTGAAGTATCAATTGGAGCAAATTATCACTATTCATTTTTGCATAGGATTTATATAGCTCAATGCAGTCCTTACCTGAAAGGGAGTCAATTCTATTTATACCAATATACTTTTCAACAGTCTTGAGCTTCAAGTCAGGAATTTCAATTAAATACCTATTTTCTCTGATGTATTTATATAAATCAAGTGATGAGGAAGGACTCCAACTGTGACCATATTTTTCAAGTCTTCTTATAATAAAGGGAATATCAAAAGAATCGCCGTTGTACGAGACCAGTATATTGAATCCTCTTGTTTGTCTTGTGAACTCATGAAGAATTTGCTCTTCCTCCTCGAGTGAATCAGCAAATAACTGAAGAATGGTCCAGCTTTTTTTCATGTCGTCAAAATATAGTATTCCAATTAGGTAAATATGGTGATAATCTCTGCTTAAGCCTGTTGTCTCTATATCAAAAAAACAGATATCATCAATGGGAATAGTCGGTGTAAAATCCATTTGAATTTCTATCGTATTTTTTATAATTTTCATTTTTATCAGCTACCCTTCAAATGTATTATTGTAAAATCACTTTTACCAATAGAAAAAATATTGTACAATAGAATTAACTGGAACGGGGGGATACTTTGAAGAAAGAATCAAAACAGAAAAAAACAATTGGTTCAATAAAAAAAGCTTTTGATATAATCAATTATATTGCAGAACAGGACCATGAACAAGGGGCAACTGAAATAAGTGAAGCATTGGGTTATGGAGTCAGTGCAACTTATCATATACTTAATACTTTGAAGGAGTCGAACATTATCACTCAGGATCAAAAGACAAAAAAATACAAGCTGGGATTGAAGCTATGGCAACTGGGAATGACTTCGTATGAACAAAACAATATTTCAATAGAACTTAAGCCATATTTGACCAAATTAAGGGACAATACAGGTGAGACGGCTAACCTTACAATATTGGAGGGGGAAGAAATTGTATACATTGCTCAGGAGGAAAGCGACAAACTTATAAAGATGTTTACCAAAACTGGAGCAAAGGCTCCTTTGCATTGTACTGCAAGCGGGAAGATATTTCTGGCATTCAAGGATAGTGAGGATAAAGAAAAAATCCTTGAAAGCATAAGTCTTGAAAAATTTACCGAGAACACTATTACAGACAGGAAGGTATTGATGGAAGAGCTTGAAAAAATAAGGGAAGCTGGATATGGCTTTGATATTGAAGAAAGGGACGAGGACGTCTCCTGCATAGCAGCTCCTGTATTTGGACCAAATGGAGAGGTGATTGCCTGCATATCTATTTCCGGCCCCAACAATAGATTCAGTGATGACAACAAGGAAAGATGGACGAGAATAATAGTGGAAATAGCCAAGGAGGCTTCAGTGGACTTGTCCACATTCAAATAGGGGGGATATTATGGATTACAAACTTATATGTACAAATTGCAGAAAATCATTCAATGCGGAAACAAGCACTGGAAGATGCACAGAGTGCAACGAGCCGTTGGAGTTTGAAGAAGTGAAGGATGGCATTATAGATGCTGAGTATTCCATGGAGAAGGGGATTTTCAAACGATACAAATCATTCTTTCCGTTTCTGGAGCTAAATGAAACCGTAAGTCTAGGTGAAGGTATGACTCCACTGGTGCATATGGATCCGAATAAATCAGGGATTGCAGGAACAAACATCCATATCAAGAACGAGGGAGTTAATCCTACATGGTCTTTTAAGGACAGAGGGACCCTGACAGGAGTGCTTTATGCAAAACACATGGGATATGCTCGGGTAGGGACTGTTTCTACGGGAAACATGGCAGCATCCGTTGCAGCCTATGCTGCAAAGGCAAATATGGAGGCTATCATTCTTGTAAAGGCCGAAATGTCGGAGGAAAAGATTGGTCCAATCGGAATCTACGGCCCCAGGCTCATAAGGGTCAAAGGTAACTACAGAAAACTATATAGCGAAAGCATCAGACTTGGTCATAAGAACGGAATATATTTTATCAACTCTGATGCACCATACAGAGTGGAAGGCTATAAAACAACTGCCTTTGAAATATTTGAACAGCTTGGGGGGAAGGTGCCTCACTATGTAATTGTGCCTACAAGTGCAGGTGGTAATTTCAGAGGTATCGAGAAAGGCTTCAGGGAGCTGATGTCAAGTGGAATAACAGACAGAATGCCGTTCTTTGTTGCATCTCAGGCAAGAGGCTGCAACCCGGTGGCAAGGGCGTACAAATCGGGATTGAAAACCATCGAACCTCTTGAGGATTACGGGACAATTGCCCATGCCATAGAGAATCCATTTCCACCCAGTGGAAACCAGGTCCTGAGGTTGGTTTCTGGCAATAAGGGAATGGTAGTGGATATTACTGATGAAGATATAATCAGCCATCAGAAAATTCTTGCTGCATCAGGAATTTTTGTGCAACCTGCTTCTGCAACATCACTGGCTGCTGCCAATAAGCTCATAAACGAGGGAGTCATTTCTGAAACTGCTGATATTGTATGTATAGCCACTGCATCAGGTTTAAAATTCACTGAAAGCTTGAAATATCATAATATGAAGGTTGAGAGCTGCGACATAGAAAATCTTGATAACGTAATGAAATAGGCGCCTTTGGGCGCCTATAAATTCAGTATAGATTGGATTCGAACAATTCCTTCGTTTCTTCGTAATCATTTGTTTTTCCAAGAATCAGCATAAGCTTCATCCTTGCCTTTTGGCCGGGCAGGTTTCCTCCGAAGATAACCCCCATATCCCTTAATTGCTTTCCGCCGCCTTCATATCCATAGGTATATAGAACTCTGCCCGTATTGCATCTTGAAACAAGTACAATCGGAATATTCTTTTCTATAGCTCTTTTTATACCAGGAACCACTGCGGGAGGTAGATTGCCTCTACCCATTGCTTCGATGACTATTCCCTTGTAGCCACTATCAATACAGAAGTCAATCATATCAGATTCCATGCCTGCACCTGATTTTATCAAGGCAACTTTTTCCTCCAGCTTTTCTGAACCCAATATCTGTTTCGAAACTATACTTCTATAGTAAATGACCTCATCATTGTCAACTATGCCTAGAGGACCGAATTCAGGTGACTTGAACGTGTCTAGTGAAAGAGTATTGGTTTTTGTTACCTGGCTGGCTGCATTGACCTCATTGTTCATTACCACAAGCACGCCTCTTCCCTTTGATTGGTCAGATGCGGCAGTACATATGGCGGCAGAAAGATTGCTTGAACCATCATAACCAAGCTCAGAGAAGTTTCTCATGGCTCCTACCAGTACTACAGGTTTATCAGAATCAACCAATAAGTCCAGCATATATGCAGTTTCCTCCATTGTGTCTGTACCATGAGTTATGATTACACCGTCTATAGTGGGGTCAGATAGATTTTCTGAAACAAGATGATAGATTTCCATCATTATGGAAGGAGTTATATGTGGACTGGGGAGGTTTGCATAGTTGATTATCTTAAAATCTGCAATATCCTCGATGTTTTTAAGGTTGCTAACAATTTCGTCAGCATTCAGTGCCGGTATTGCTGCATGCAGTTTAGGATCAATTTTCATTGCAATTGTTCCGCCTGTAAAGATTATTGCTATTTTTTTTCTCATCTGGCTACCTCCTCAGTATCAATAACAGGAGAATTCTCACGGAGTAATCTTTATAGAAAACAAGCTATCTATATGTTAAGAAAATCGTAACACAAACGGAGAAAACCTTCAACAAAAAAGAAGGCTCCAAAATTGGAGCCTTTCATCCTATAAAGAATAGGATGGAACATAACCGTTCAAAAGGGGTATTGGGAATAGAGATCTAACTCAAGGTTACCAGGGGGATAACCTCATATAGATTATAACAAATATGTTAATGCAATGCAATACTAAATGATAAAGTATATCATTTAACAATTTTAGGCCTAAAAGAGAGTAAATTACATTGGAATCATGTTATAATAAAAATAATGAGAAAGGAGGGATAAATAATGGATAAAACTATCAAGGCTCTTGAAAAAAACGGGTTTAAGGCGATGCAATTTGAAAATTCAATGGATGCCAGGGAACATTTGCTTGGGGAGATTAACTCAACCGATTCAGTCGGAATTGGAGGATCAATGACAATACTGGACATGGGCATTTATGAGAAGCTTGTGGAAAGTGGAAACAATACATACTGGCATTGGAAGGCAGAGGACAAAAAGGATGCATTGAAAAATGCTGTGAATTCAACAGTTTACCTTGCAAGCTCCAATGCTGTAACTGAGGATGGGAAGCTTGTAAACAAGGATGGAACAGGTAATAGGGTTGCATCAATGATATACGGTCATGAGAGAGTATATATTCTTGCAGGCAAGAACAAGATATGCAAGAATGTTGAGGAGGCTTTTAAAAGAATTGAGACTGTTGCAGCACCACTTAATGCAAAAAGACTGAATCTGACCACTCCTTGCGTATATACTGGTGTATGTAGCGATTGCGACTCCAATGACAGAATATGTAAGGCAGAGACTATACTAAGTAAGAATCCCAATGGAACTCAGATTTATGTTTATCTTATAAATGAGGAAATGGGATATTAAGAGGTGAAAATTTGATTTATCTGGATAATTGTTCCACTACGAGACCAAGAGATAGTGTTATCATGAGGATGACGGAGACCTTGAAGACGATCTTTGGCAACCCCTCATCACTTCACAGTCTAGGGATGGATGCAGAAAAGGTTTTAAAAGATGCCCGCAATATTATCTCCGATTATCTGGGTGTAAATTCAAAGGATATATTCTTCACTTCAGGAGGTACTGAAAGTAATAATCTTGCTATCCAGGGCTTATTGAAGGCCAGGAAGAACAGAGGCAACCATATTATAACTACAATGATTGAGCATCCTGCAGTGATGAATACAATAAGGAATTACGAAAAACAAGGTTTCAGGGTGTCGTGGATTCCCAACGACAGGAATGGACGAATAGACATGAGTAGACTGGAAGACGAACTATGTGATGAAACAATACTGGTTTCGATTATCCATGTCAACAATGAGATAGGGACCATACAGGATATTGATGCTATAGGAAAACTGCTTTCAAAACAGGAAAAAAGACCGCACTTTCACCTGGATGGTGTACAGTCATTTGGCAAGATACCATTTTCGCTCATAGGGCCAGGCGTGGATACTTATTCCTTTAGTGGTCATAAAGTTCACGGTCCGAAGGGAGTGGGGGGACTCTACATAAGCAGCAAGGCCAGGATTGAGCCTGTGGTATTCGGAGGAAATCAGGAGAATGGGATAAGGTCAGGAACTGAAAATATACCTGGTATTGCAGGTTTTGGTGAAGCTGTAAGAGTTTTGTGTGAAAAAGGTGCTGAAGAAACTGAATCCATTTCTCTGTTGAAGGACAAAATGACAGATATGATACTTGAGCAAATTGACGATGTGCTGGTAAACAGTCCCAAGGGAAAGCTGTCCACACCTTATATCCTGAACATATCCATCGGCTGGACAAGGGGAGAGGTTCTTTTACATTATCTGGAGCAGGAAAATATCTTTGTATCCACGACGTCTGCATGTTCATCAAAGGGAGCCGGTAAAAGCCATGTTCTTAAGGCAATAGGACTGGATGACAATTATATTGAAGGAACCCTTAGGATATGCTTTTCACACGAAATAAGTGAGGAGGATGTTGCTCGAACAGTGGAGGTGCTTAAGTCCTCTGTTGAAGATGTAAGGAGTATCATGAGGAGATGATAAGTTGGAAAGAGTCATTAGTGCAAGTCTGGGGGAGGTAGTTCTCAAGGGCTTGAACAGGAAATATTTCGAGGACAGATTGATAAAGAATATGAGGAGAGTCCTGAGTGACCTTGGAGAACACAGAATATACAAGGAACAGGGGAAAATATATATTGAAGGTCTGGAAAATAAACAGGAAGCCGCAATTAAAAGACTGAAAAGTGTTTTTGGATTGGTATATATAAGTCCGTGCATAAGGACAAGTAGGGAAATGGAAGACATCAGGGAAGCTGGGTTGACACTTGTGGCAGAAAAGCTTCCAAAAGAAGGTATTCACACCTTCAAGGTTGATACCATCAGGTCGGACAAGAGATATCCACTAAAATCACCTGAGATTTCGAGAGATGTAGGTGGGTATGTCCTAAAGAATTTTGAAAATCTCAAGGTGGATGTTCATAATCCTGACTTTAAGCTATATGTTGATATAAAGGAAAGAGGTTATGTATATATAGATCGGACGGAAGCATACAGAGGGCTTCCAATAGGAACAAATGGGAAGGGACTTCTGCTGCTTTCAGGAGGAATTGACAGTCCTGTGGCAGGATTTATGATAGCTAAAAGGGGTGTTGAGGTTGATGCGATTCATTTTCATTCGTACCCTTTTACTTCACAGCGTGCAGAAGAAAAGGTAATGGACCTTGCAAAAATAATGTCCATATATTCAGGACCTATGAAGGTATACAGTATTAACCTGCTGAACATACAGAAGGAAATCAACAAGAACTGTCCAGAGGATGAGATGACCATACTTTCCAGAAGGTTTATGATGAGAATTGCTGAGAAAGTCAGCAAAAGTAGAGGCTATCAGATTCTAATAACCGGTGAGAATCTGGGGCAGGTGGCCAGTCAGACAATCTATAGCATCGATGTTATAAACAGGTCGGTTCAGATGCCCATACTGAGACCTCTGGTAGGAATGGACAAAGTTGATATTATTGAAATATCAAAGGAAATTGAGACCTATGAAACATCAATCAAACCCTTTGAGGATTGCTGCAGCGTATTCCTGCCGAAGCATCCTGTAACAAGGCCGAAGCTGGAAGATATTGAAAGGTCAGAGGAACCGCTGTCAATAGATGAACTGATTCAGGATGCTATTGATGGCATGAAGATATTCAATATTGAATAAATTATGATAATTTTCACACAATTGTTAAATTCAAGAGCCGAAAGGCTCTTTTTGATTGCAATATACTAAACATAAAGTTTACTTTTCGACATAAGAAAAGATAAAATCCGATTATGAATGCTTGAATTTAAATATGGATATGGGTTGACACCATATGAGCTCTAATCTATAATATTGTGGTAGATGTTTAGTAGATTTAAACTATTTGTTTAGTGAAGTGGAGGTTGCCATGAATATAGGAGAAAAAATCAAGGCCATCAGAGTCAAAAAAAATCTTACCCAGGAGGAGTTGGCTGACCGGTGTGAATTGACAAAAGGATTTATATCCCAGGTGGAAAGAGATCTTACATCACCTTCAATAGCAACTCTTGTGGATATACTGGAAGGCTTGGGGACAAACCTGAAGGACTTTTTTAATGAGGCTGAGGAAGAGAAGATTGTATTCCGCAAGGATGATGTATTTGAGACTGTGAATGAGGAGTTGAAATACGTACTGCATTGGATAATTCCAAATGCACAGAAAAATGCTATGGAGCCCATAATGGTAATCCTATCCCAGGATGGTAGGACAAAAGAAGATTATCCTCATGAAGGCGAGGAGTTTGGATACGTTCTTCAGGGATCAATATATCTTTATCTTGGAAATGAGAAATATAAAGTAAGAAAAGGTGAGAGCTTTTACTATAAAACAAACAGCAATCATTATATTGAAAATGCAGGCAAGGCAGAAGCATCCCTAATATGGGTAAGTACGCCACCAAATTTTTAGGAGGGGTATTATGACAACAACACATGCAATCGATTTAATGGATATATACAAGAAGTTTGGAGATACCCCGGTTCTTGAAAATATCAACATCTATATAAGAAAAAATGAATTTCTGACATTGCTGGGACCCAGTGGTTGTGGCAAAACCACCACATTGAGAATAATTGGCGGGTTTGAGACCCCAACTGAGGGGAAGGTAATGTTTGAAGGAGAAGATATTACAGATATACCTCCCTACAGGAGACAGATTAATACGGTTTTCCAAGAATATGCTCTTTTTCCTCATATGAATATTTTTGAGAATATTGCCTTCGGTCTAAGAATCAAAAAAACAAGCAATAAAGATATAGAGGAAAAGGTTGCTAAGATGCTGAAATTGGTTAATCTGGAAGGCTTTGAAAACAGGGATATTGACTCACTCAGTGGGGGGCAGCAGCAAAGAATTGCCATCGCAAGAGCATTGGTAAACGAGCCTAAGGTGCTTCTTTTGGATGAACCTCTGGGAGCATTGGATTTAAAGCTCAGAAAGGAAATGCAGCTTGAGCTGAAGAGAATTCAGAAAAGAGTTGGGATTACATTTGTATATGTAACCCACGATCAGGAAGAGGCTTTGACAATGTCTGATACAATAGTGGTTATGGACAAGGGATGCATTCAACAGATAGGTACTCCTACTGATATATATAACGAGCCCATCAACAGATTTGTAGCCAGGTTTATCGGTGAAAGCAATATAATTAATGGTATTATGAATGAAGACTTTAAGGTTTCATTTTCCAGAAGAACATTCGAATGTGTGGATAAAGGATTCTCAGGCGATGAGCCAGTTGATGTTGTTATTAGACCTGAAGATCTTCTCATTGTACCTGCAGATAGAGGGTATATTTCAGGCGTAGTTGAAAGTGTAATATTCAAGGGAGTACATTATGAAATGGAAGTAAGGGATAAGGATTACACTTGGACAGTCCATTCAACGATTATGAAGAATGTCGGAGAGAAGGTTGGTATGATTGTCATCCCAGACAACATCCATATCATGCAAAAGGGGGAGAAGGATGAAGCTTAACAGGATAGGTTATCCATATTTCCTGTGGCTAGGCATATTTATACTGATTCCTCTTCTACTGGTGCTTTATTTCGCATTTACCACAGGTGACAGTCAAAATCTGTCAACATTTACTTTCAGCATTGATAATTTCAAGAGATTTATGTCTCCCATATACCTTGGAGTCCTGTACAGATCTGTTAAGCTGGCACTTGTATCAACTTTGATATGCTTGGTACTGGGTTATCCCATAGCATATATAATAAGCAGAGAAAAGCCTAAAATAAGAAACATTATGGTACTGATGTTTGTAATACCAATGTGGATGAACTTTCTCCTAAGGACATATGCCTGGCTCACACTTCTCGGCAAAAATGGAATTCTTACTAAAGCCCTCGCTTTAGTGGGACTTGGGGGTGTTGATTTGCTTTATAATGATACGGCTGTACTCCTTGGAATGGTATATAACTTTCTTCCATTTATGGTTTTACCCATATTTTCTATTTTGACAAAAATGAATAGAAATCTAATTGAGGCAGCAGAAGACCTGGGTGCAAGTAAAAGGAAGGTATTTTCAAAGGTTATATTTCCACTTAGTCTACCAGGTGTCATAACGGGTATAACCATGGTATTTATTCCAGCAGTCAGTACGTTTGTAATTTCCAGTCTGCTGGGTGGAAACAAGACCAGTCTCATAGGAAACCTTATTGAGCAGCAATTCAGATACACAGGAGACTGGCACTTCGGTTCAGCAATGTCTATTATTCTAATGGCATTTATCCTGGCTTCGATGGCTCTTACCTCCAAATTTGACAAGGAGAAGGAAGGAAGAGGTGGAGGATTATGGTAAATAGAAACCTTAAAAGGCTTTATACATTTTCAATATTTGCGTTCCTCTATGCTCCGATTGTGATCCTTATAATATACTCCTTCAATGATTCCAGATTCAGAGGAGACTGGAGTGGATTTACATTGAGATGGTATATAGAGCTTTTTAAGGATAGAGAAGTACTGAGGGTATTGTACTACACCTTTGCAATTGCAATTTCATCATCAATAATATCAACTGTACTTGGGACATTTGCAGCAATTGGAATTCATGGAATGAGAGGATTCACTAAGAGAACCGTATTGAATTTGAATTATCTCCCGGTTCTAAATCCTGATATAGTAACAGCTGTTGCATTGATGGCTCTATTTAGAATGGCAAGATTTCAGTTTGGATTCTTGACATTGCTGCTGGCTCATGTAACCTTTTCAGTCCCCTATGTTGTCTTGTCCATACTGCCTAAGTTAAAGCAGATGAATGTCCATCTTGCTGAAGCTGCAATGGATCTTGGTGCGACCCCGTTATATGCCTTAAGAAAGGTAATAATCCCTGAGATACTGCCAGGGATAATAACGGGAGGTTTGTTAGCCTTCACCTTATCCATCGATGACTTTGTAATCAGCTTTTTTACAACTGGACATGGAATATCAAATCTTAGCATATATATTTATTCAATGGCCAGAAAAGGTATTAATCCGACCATTAACGCATTGTCCACATTGATGTTCTTTTCACTTGTGGCATTGCTGTTGATCATAAATAAGAGAAGTGAGAAATCAGAAAAAATAATTCAGGAAAGAAGGTAGTAATATGAAAAATAAAATTATTTTGATGTTGGCACTGGTATTGACATTGGGAACTGTTGTAACAGGATGTGGAGAAAGTGAACCTAAGCTCAATGTATACAACTGGGGGGATTACATTGACCCTGAGGTTTTGGAATTATTTGAGGAAGAGTATGGAATAAGGGTAATATATGATACCTATGCAACCAACGAAGACCTATATGTAAAAATGAAGCAGGGTGGAAGCAGCTATGATATTGTGATTCCATCTGATTATATGATTGAGAGAATGATCAGAGAAGACCTTCTGACTGAAATCAATATGGACAACATAACTAACCTGGACAAGATAGATGATAAATTCCTGAATCTCGATTATGATCCTGACAATAGCTATTCAATAGCATACATGTGGGGAACAGTAGGAATAATATACAATACAACAATGGTTGACAGACCTTTAACCAGCTGGGCAGACCTTTGGGATGAGGAATTTGAAGGTGAAATAATAATGCTTAACAGCCAGAGAGATACATTGGCTGTAGCTCTCAAGAAGCTTGGTTATTCAATGAATACAAGAGATATCGGTGAACTTGAGGAAGCAAGGGATGAATTGATTGCTCAGAAGCCCATTGTCTATGCATACCTTGGGGATGAAGTGAAGGATGTCATTGTAAGTGAAGAAGCGGCTATAGCAGTTGTATGGTCAGGGGATGCTGTTGCAATGATGGATGAAAATCCCAATCTTGAATATGTGATGCCTTCAGAGGGAACTAATCTCTGGTTTGATGCAATGGTAGTACCCAAGAATGCGCAAAATATAGAGGGTGCTGAGCAATTTATCAACTTTATGACGAGACCTGATATCGCTGCAATGAATGCTGATTACATTGGCTATTCATCACCTGTTTCCGAAGCCGTTGAGATGCTGGACGAAGAAATACAGAACAGCATGGTAGCATACCCGACAGATGAAATGCTCCAAAATACTGAAGTCTTTAAGGACCCGCAGGACATTATCAGTGAGTACGATAGAATCTGGACTGAGATAACAAGCGCCCAGTAACAGCAAAAAAGATGGTAACTTCCTTATGTTGAAGTTACCATCTTCTTTAATTTAATGGTATAATGAGTTTATTAGTGCATTAGTCACTCAAGGAAGATATAACAACAAAAAAACGAGGAGGTTTGGTTATGCGGTTAAGTTTTCTGGGAGCAGCTCAGATGGTAACAGGATCGAATTATCTCTTAAGCACCAAAAATCACAATATCGTTATAGATTGTGGATTGTTTCAAGGAAATCAAGAAACTGAAAAATTAAACAGCAAGGAGTTCTCATATGATCCTGCATCAATTGATATTCTGATTTTGACTCACGCTCATATAGACCACAGCGGAAGAATTCCCAAAATGGTCAAGGAAGGGTTCAGGGGTAGAATTATATCTACCAAAGCTACTTATGATCTTTGCGGTGTAATGCTATTGGATAGCGCTAAAATACAGGAATATGATGCACAATGGGAGAATAAGAAGAGAAAGAGAAGGGGAGAGGAACCCATTGAACCTCTGTACTCCATTGAAGATGCCGAACACAGCCTCAAATTCTTTGAGCCGTACCTGTATGAGCAGAAGGTTGAAATAAACGGGGAGGTATTATTAAGATTCAAGGATGCAGGCCATATACTGGGTTCTTCAATTCTTGAGCTTTGGGTAACTGAAGATGAAAAGACTACAAAGCTAGTATTTTCTGGAGATTTAGGAATGCCGGACAGACCGATTATAAGAGATCCGCAGACTATTGATGAAGCTGACTACCTTATAATGGAGTCAACCTACGGAAACGCTGATCATCCTCCAATGAAGGAAAGCACAGAAAAACTTATAAAAATCATAAACGATACAGCAAAACGCGGAGGGACTGTCTTGATTCCTTCATTTGCAGTTGGAAGGACTCAGGAGCTGATCTATGCGCTCAACAAGTACTATGAGTATAATGATATAAAAAGCGGCATGGAAATACCAATATATATAGACAGTCCAATGGCAGTGAATGCAACCGAGGTATTCCAGAATAACCCGGGAACTTTTGACAAGGAGACTCAGGATCTTATACTCAAGGGTGATAATCCATTTACATTTGAAAATTTACATTATATAAAAAGTGTAGAAGAGTCAAAGGCGTTGAATGAGGCTGATTTTCCGAAGGTCATTATATCTGCCAGCGGAATGGCTACAGCAGGCAGGATAAGACACCACCTGAAGCATAATCTATGGGATCCGAAAAACAGTCTTATATTTGTTGGGTACCAGGCTGAGGGTTCCCTTGGAAGGATACTTCTGGATGGTGTGAAAAAGGTAAAGCTACTTGGTGAGGATATACATGTTGGTCTTGAGATATATGACCTTGAAGGCTTTTCAGCACATGCTGACAGGAAGTATTTGTTAGACTGGATAGATAAGTTTGAGAAAAAGCCAAGGAAAATATTTATTGTACATGGAGAAAGAGAAGCCTCTGAGGCGTTTTCCAGGCAGATAGAAGAAAGATTTGAAATACAGACAATTATTCCTAAGCTTGGCAACTCTTACAGAATTGTTCAGGATGCTGTGGAAGTAGAAAAGGGAATATGCATTGAACCGGCAGTGTTAAGGGAAAAAATTGCAGAGGAATTACAGAATGTATACGAGCAGTTCAATTCGCTTATGAGCAGATCCAACGGACTATTTGATGAGGAACTGCTTGAGAAGGATTATGATTTTCTGAAGAACAGATTGCTTGAATTACAGAGTCAGCTTATGGATTTGAATATGCTTATAGGAAAATAGGAGGCTTATATGAAATATTTAACTAACTTATCAAACAACGCAAACTACAACCTTGCTTTTGAGGAGTTTTGCTTCAAGAATCTGCCAAGGGAGGATGATTTCGTATATCTTTGGATAAATGGACCTGCCATTATAGTCGGCAAGAACCAGAATACCCTTGAGGAAATCAACAATGAGTATGTGAAGGAGAATGATATTAAAATTGTAAGGAGAATAACAGGAGGGGGAGCTGTCTATCAAGACCTTGGAAACCTGAATTTCTCAATTTACACCAATTCTTCAGGACAGGATAAGATTGACTTTGGGCAGATAAATATCCCCATATTGAAAGCTTTAGAGAAATTTGGGATAATGGCAGAGCTTTCAGGCAGAAACGACCTGACCCTGGATGGAAAGAAAATCTCAGGGATTGCACAGTCTGTTCACAAAAAAAGAATTCTAAATCACGGTACAATCCTATATGATACTGATATGAGTGTTTTATCCGATGCTTTGAATGTAAAGGCTGACAAGATGCTATCAAAGGGTATAAAGTCAGTAAAATCAAGGGTTACAAACATCAGGTCATATATGAAGGAAGATGCTTCCATTCTGGAATTCAAGGATATGCTGCTTAAAAATATCTTCCAGTACCATAATGAGGAGCCACAGGAATATATTCTGAGTCAACAGGAGCTTGATGGAATTCAAAAATTGTATGAGGAAAAGTATTCAACCTGGGAGTGGAACTATGGAGAATCTCCTGATTTCGGATGGAAAAACTACAGAAGATTTCCATCGGGTTCAGTTGAGATAAGGCTTGAAATGAAGAATGGAGTAATTAGAGATGCCAAGGTATTTGGGGACTTTTTTGGAACGAGGGACATCGAGGAACTTGAGGAAAAGCTTAAGGGAGTAAGATACGACAAGGAACATATATATGGGTTAGTGGAAGAAATCAGAGTATCTGACTTTTTCAGCAATATGACTGATTCCGACTTTATGGAACTGTTGTTTGATTAGATTTTATGGAGGATGAGACATTTGACCCTAAATGACGGTATCGAGGTATGTCCTGTGAGAACAAAAAAGGAACTTAATGAATTCGTAAATTTTCCTTACAAAATATACAAGCACGACAATGGGTGGGTCCCCCCAATAAAAGGAGACTACAGGAAATATGTCAAGGGAGAGGGAAATTATCTTAATCAGTCAGGTCCCAACGATAAAATAATTGCTATAAAAAGTGGAAAAGTATGTGGCAGGTTGCTTGTTGGGATAAATGAGCATCTAAATTCAAACAAAGGTCTCAAAGATGGTTATATATCACTTTTTGAGTGTGTCAATGATCAAAAAGTCGCTGACATGCTCCTGGAATACGCTGAGGGATGGCTCCTTGAAAGAGGAATGGAATATGTGAAAGGACCTCTGTCCATCCCTGGAGGAGATGACAATAGGGGATTTCTTATAGATAATTTCTCTGATCCTACTCTGATAATGAATACCTACAATAAGCCTTATTATCCTGATTTGTTTGTGAACTATGGATTCCAGAAGTACTGTGATGTATACGCTTATAAAAGTGACAGCGCCAATGAGAACATTAAACGATATAAAGAAATGGCACCTTATGCAATGAAAAAGTATGGATTCAGAGTCGACTCTATCGATTTGCACAACATTGATTCTGAAATGCAGGATGTCAAGATAATCATCAACAAGGCGATGCCACCTGAATGGGAGGATTTCATGCCTCCTGGGGATGAAGAAATAGATCTCATTGCCAAACAGCTGGTTCCGTATGCAGATCCTGATTTGCTATATATTGCCAGAAGCAACAGTGGTGAGCCAATTGGTTTCAACATTGCATTACCTGATTATAATGAGGTCCTTGCCAGGATGAAGGGGCATCTTTTTCCCTTTGGAATATTCAAGTACTTGTATTATAGAAACAAGATAAAGAAAATCCGATTCTTTGTACTCTTCGTTGTACCTGAATATCAGAAAAAAGGGGTCTCATCAGCAATATATTGGCATACTTTCAAGGCTGCTGTGGAAAAAGGATATGATTTTGTTGAAGGTTCAACCATATGGGACTATAATGAACCAATGAAAAGAGATATTGAAAAGTACGGCGGCATAGTTTACAAGACTTATAGAATCTATAAGAAAAAAATAACGAACTGCAAGGGTTCTTTGGGGGAGGAGTAGGATGAAAAAGGCTATACTTGTATTGTTGCTATTAATTCTGATTGCTGGAGTAGGAGGTTTCTTCCTTGCACCAGGTTATCTGGACATCACTCATCACGAGGAAGATTCCATACTAACTGTTGAAAGAGGAGATACACTCAATTCAGTTGGGGAGAAGCTGTATGATATGGGCATCATAAAAAGCAGATTGTGGTTTCGATATAACGGTGAGGATGTTGCTTCAAAGATAAAACCAGGGGATTACCTAATTGAAAAGGGATGGAGTCTTGATGATATCTACGAAATAATCCAACTGGGAGAGCAGGAAACACAAGTGGTAGTAACCTTCCCGGAAGGCTTTATTCTTTATCAGTTTGCAGAAAAGATCCAGGAATCCGGCCTGGGAACAATAGAAGAGTTTATTGAAGCAACAGAGAGTTATTATAATGAGCACTACTCGGACAGCTACTCCAATGAACAGCTGTATTTTAGCTTGGAAGGATACTTGTTCCCCGACACATATCATTTTTCTGCAACGCAAAGCGTTTCGCAAATAGTGGAGAGACTTGTAACTACCACTGAAGAAGTGTGGACTGATGAAATGGAATCTAAAAGTCAGGAACTTGGGATGTCAAGACATCAGATTATGACATTGGCTTCCTTGATAGAACGGGAGGCTTTCAATGATGAGGAAAGAAATACCATTAGCGGTGTAATATACAATCGAATAAATACAGGAATGCCCCTTCAAATTGATGCAACTGTTATTTATGGAATTGGCGAAGGAAAGGAGCATATGACAAGGGTACTTTATGATGATCTTGAAAAGGATAATCCCTTCAATACCTACAGAAACCAGGGCATGCCGCCAGGTCCGATTGCTTCACCCGGAAAGAATTCAATCTTTGCTGCTCTTAATCCGGAAAGTCATGACTATTACTACTATGTAATGGGAGACAATGGACATGTATTTGCAGAAACCTATGATGAACACCTAAGAAATGTTGAAGAATACAGACAGATGCAATAATTGAACAAAAAAATACAGTTCATATGAACTGTATTTTATATTGGTGCCGAAGGCGGGAGTCGAACCCGCACGGTGTTGCCACCGCTGGATTTTGAGTCCAGTACGTCTGCCAATTCCATCACTTCGGCCAGTGGCTACGAAATATAGTTTAACACAGAAAATTAGAAAATGCAATACAATTATTCGCGATAAACCAGGCAGATATGAGTGAAAGTTAAGGTTGTCATTGTTTACCGGAAAGCATCAATAATGTATACTAGGAATATGACTAAGGAAACAGGAGGCCTTTCTATGGATAAAAGGAAATTGATGATAATAGACGGGAGCTCATTGGTCCACAGAGCTTTCTATGCACTGCCCCTCTTGACAACAAAGGGCGGAGTGTTTACCAATGGAGTATATGGATTCCTAACTATGCTATATAGGATAAGGGAGCAGGAGAAGCCTGATTACATCTGTGTTGCGTTTGACCGGAAGGGGCCGACCATAAGGCACAAGGAATTCAGTGAGTACAAGGGAACTAGGGACAAGACCCCAAGTGAGCTATCACAGCAGTTTCCAATACTGAAGGAAATTCTACAACATCTGGGGATAAAAACTGTGGACCTTGACGAGTACGAGGCTGATGATATTGCTGGGACTCTTGCCAAGATAGGTGAAGAAAAAGATTATGAGGTGATGCTGGTAACAGGGGATAAGGACTATCTTCAGCTGGCCAGCGACTCATCAGAGGTTCTGATTACAAAAAAAGGGATTTCTGAGATGGAAAGCTACAACAAATCAAGGATAGTCGATGAGTACGGTATAGAACCTAGCCAGTTTATAGATGTCAAGGGTCTTATGGGAGACAAGTCAGATAATATACCAGGAGTTCCTGGAATCGGAGAAAAGACGGCATTGAAGCTTATCAAGGAATTTGGGAGTATTGAAGGTGTTTATGACAATCTCGAGTCCATAAGCAGTAAAAAACTGAAGGAGAAGCTTATTGAGAACAAACAGATGGCCTTTTTAAGCAAGAAGCTAAGTGAGATTATTGTAAATGTTCCTCTTGATTTTTCAATTGAGGACTTGCTTGTTGGTCAGGAGGATGTTGAACAACTTAAAGAAATGTATGAGAATCTTGAGTTCAAGAGCCTGCTTGGAAAACTGGATATGGATGAGATTGAATCAGCCAAAGTAATAATAAGTTATGAAATAGCTGTAATAAAAGACTCCAAGGAGATTTTTAATCTAGCTGAGGAATCAAGGGAAAAAGGCAAAATATCATTTAAGTTGCTGACTGAAGAGAATTATTTCAAGGGAGATCCAATATGCCTTGGAATAAAACCTGAAGGCTCATTAAGTCGGCTTGTGTTTTTTAACAATGTCGAAGAAAAAGGATTAGAAATATTAAAGAACATATTTGAAGATGATAAGATAAAAAAATCAGGGTTGGATGCAAAATCAGACCTGCTGAAAACAATCCAGATGGGCTGGGAGATGAAAGGTCTTGTTTTTGACGCATCAATCGGTGAGTATATAATAAATCCAAGTCAAAGCAATCTATCAGTTAACAAGTTATCAGAGGAATATTTTAAAGAATCTGGACCTGACATAGAAGCTGAGACAGGGAAAGGCAAAAATAAGAAGCTAATCAAGGAGTTGGAAAGTTCATTTATTGAAACCTATATGGCCTTTATACTTGAAACCATTGAAAATCTTGAGCCTAGAATGCTGGAAATAATTCACGAAAGAAACATGAATGAATTGTTTAAGGAAATAGAGATGCCTCTTGTAGAGGTTTTGGCATATATGGAGTATTATGGCATCAAGGTTGACAAAGGAGAGCTGGATAGACTTGGAAATGTGTTTGATGCTGAAATCAAGGAGCTTCTAAGCGATATTTACGATTTGGCTGGAAAAGAATTCAATGTAAACTCTCCCAAGCAGATAGGGGAGGTTCTTTTTGAAGATCTCGGTCTCCCTGTGATTAAAAAAACAAAAACAGGCTATTCCACAAATGCGGAAGTACTTGATGAGCTTAGAAATGAGCACGACATTGTTGAGAAAATCCTTAGATACAGACAACTGGTTAAACTTAAGTCTACTTATATTGAGGGGTTACGAGTAATGATCGATGAAGATACCGGTAGAATTCACACAAGATTCAACCAGACAGTAACCTCTACTGGAAGAATTTCAAGTACTGAACCAAACCTCCAGAATATACCAATCAGAACAGAGGAAGGTAGACTTATCAGAAAGGCATTTGTATCACAGGGACCAAACTTTATATTCCTGGATGGTGATTATTCACAAATTGAACTGAGGCTGCTTGCTCATATCTCCTCTGATCCAAAGATGATGGATGCTTTTATAAACAACGAGGATATTCACACCAAGACCGCCGCAGAAGTATTCGGGTATGCCAAGGATGAGGTGACATCAGAGTTAAGGTACAAGGCAAAGGCAATAAACTTTAGTATAATATATGGAATTTCTGATTTCAGTCTTTCTAAAGATATCGGCATTAGTAGAAAGGAAGCAAGAAAATACATTGACAGTTACTTTAAAAATTACAGCAAGGTTAAATCCTATATGGATGATGCTGTAGCCAAGGGCAAGAAAAACGGGTATGTTGAGACCCTCCTTAATCGTAGAAGATATGTTCCAGAGCTTGCTTCAAAAAACTACAATATAAGATCATTTGGGGAAAGGGTGGCCATGAATATGCCTATTCAGGGTAGTGCTGCTGATATAATAAAAATGGCCATGGTCAAGGTGTTTAAAAACCTAAGGGATGACAATCTTAAATCAAGATTAATACTGACAATACACGATGAATTGATAATTGAAGCACACAAGGATGAAGCGGAGCATGTGAAGAAAATGATGAAAAGAACCATGGAAAATGCAGTGAAGTTGGAAGTCCCTCTAAAGGTTGATATACTGGAAGGTGAGAGCTGGTATGAAACCAAATAAAACTAGAATAATTGGAATAACAGGTGGAATTGCAACAGGAAAGTCCACTATCAGTAATATGATTAGAGAAGAGGGATTTTATGTAATTGATTCAGATAAGGTTGCAAGGGCAGTTGTCCAAAAGGGAAGTAAAGGGCTTGAAGAGATAGTTCGTATATTCGGTAATGACTTACTCAATGAAGATGGTACTCTTGACAGAGAAAAGCTAGGTAATATAATATTCAGTGATGAGGAAAAGAGGAATATTCTAAATGATTTGCTTCATCCTATTATAAGGGAATCCATAATTAAGAAAATTGAGGAAGCCAAAGATTCAGAAGCTGTGATATTTGTTGATATGCCTTTATTGTTTGAGTCCAGGGAAGAGCTTGAAGAATCAGGGATTATATTCCATGAGGTATGGTTGGCATATGCTGACAGGGAAAACCAGATACTAAGGTTGATGGAGAGAGATAATTACAGCTATGATCAAGCCATCTCGAGAATAGATGCTCAATTGGACATTGAGAAGAAGAAAAAACTGGCAGATAAGATTATTGACAATTCAGGGAGTATTGAGAACGCAAGAAGACAGGTTCTAGATTTTCTTGATGAATACAGATAGTGGTGAATTATGAAAAAAATATTTACATTGATAATAGTGATTGCACTGGCATTGATTTTAGCAATACCAGCAGTGGCAATAGCATACCCCTTCGTATACAAGGATTCTGTCATAAAGTGTTCAGAGGACTATGATCTTGATCCTATGCTTGTGATGGGAGTAATAAAGACAGAAAGCAACTTTGACAAGGATGCAACATCTGCTAAAGATGCAAAAGGATTGATGCAGATTGGAGAATCTACTGGGAGATGGGCATCTGAGGTATTACAGGTTGAAAATTATTCCAGTGAAATGCTGTATGATTCGGATTTTAACATCAGAGTTGGAACATGGTATATAAGGCGATTGATTGATCAATACGGCAATGAGGAGGTTGCATTGGCTGCTTATAATGCAGGAAGC
Source organism: Bacillota bacterium (assembly GCA_051744365.1). GTDB lineage: Bacteria > Bacillota > Clostridia > Tissierellales > Tissierellaceae > Gudongella. The sequence continues at coordinate 75,417 of JBNJCX010000001.1, read as the reverse complement.
GGGAATGTTTCACGGTGGCTGTCCAATAGTCATTACAGCAACGACGGTGTAACCCTCCATACAATTCCTTTTCCTGAAACGCGGGAGTACATCGAAAGAGTGGAGAATAATAGGAAAGTGTACAGTCTTGTTTATAGTAATACTTTTTATAGTGCCAATGATACAATTTTTGACAAGTTGATATTAGATGTTAGGAATTCGCTGACCAACATAATAAAAGGATTAAGGTAGAAACAATGAAGAAAATGATTATTCTTATGACAATAACCATAATAATTTTTACGTTTACAGGCTGTTCACTACAGGAGAATACCCAGGAAATGGGAGAAGTTGAAGAGGGTATCGACTATTTTATATTCGATAATGCGGGCATAACTCTACCTTTGACCAGCTTCCAGACCTTGAATCCATTATATATGGACAATCTTAGCTACTATCACTTCAGTAAGCTTATATTTGAAGGTCTTTTTGAGTATGATGAAAACATCCAGCCTGTTCCTCGCCTGGCAAGCACTTATACAGTCAGCGATGATGGGATGACGGTTGATGTATCTCTGAGAGCGGATGTCTTATGGCATAATGGAGAGAAACTTGTAGCGGATGATATTGTATTTACAGTAGAAATGATGAAAAAAGCAGGCTTGAAAAGCTATTATGGAAAGCTCGTTCAGAGTGGAATAAAAGAGGGAGACATGAATATTATTTCTGCCAGTGCATTATCAGATGGCAGAGTGCAGATTAGCTTCAGCAGGCCAACCGGTAATATTCTTGACATGTTGACATTCCCAATAATTCCTCAGACCATGGGGACTCAAGCCTTGGCAACGGAAGAATATTTTCCCATAGGGACAGGTCCATATAGGTTTGTGGAGCATATGAAGTTCAAGGAGATCCACCTTGAATCCAACCAGGATTACAGAGAAGGTGAACCTCAGATATCTTATATAACAGGCAAGATTTTTGATGATCGGGAATCTATTTTAACAGCCTTTGAGACAGGAAAGCTGGATATGGCACCTACGATTGGTGTTGATTGGGATAAGTATGAACATAATGAAAGGATTGCAATCTATGAATATGTTTCCGGCAATTATGAAGCTTTGATCTTTAACCACAGGGAAGGGGTATTTTCAACTGAAGCTGCAGATTCAATCAAGAAGGCCATCATGTATGGTATAGACCGGCAATCAATAATTGACAAGGTTTTCCTTCAGCACGGGACACAGGTGGACACGCCTATTCATCCATCGTCCTACCTTGTATCAACCAATGTGGACCGTTATGGTTACAATGTAGAAAATGCCGAGGATATACTGAAAACAGCCGGTTATTCCGACAAGGACGGAGATGGAATCCTTGAAGATTCAGAAGGAAACCCTTTGTCAGTGTCGATGCTTATAAATAAATCATCAGACCTGATATCAAAGGTTGCTGAGATGATAAGTGATAATATTGGTGAATTGGGAATTTCTGTGGAATTTGTATATCCTTCAGGGGGGAGCATTGAGGAAACCCAGGAGGATATGAGACAAAAACTTGTGGAAGGTGATTATGACATATCAATTATTCAATGGGAGCAATCTACAGTGCCTGGACTAAATACGATTCTTGCAGCAGATAGCCCAGGAAATTTTTCATATTATTCAAGTGAAGAGTTGATTGATCTGCTTTTAAGTCTCGAAACCACTTGGGATCACAATTCGAAACTTCAGACATACCAGGAATTTCAGGGATACTTCGTAGATAATCTACCATATGGCAGCATGTTCTTCAGAAACAAGGCCTTGCTTGTGGACTCAGGAATTGCAGGCCCACTTGAACCAATATACTATAATCTTTACAATGGATTGGAAAAATGTTATTTGACAATGAGTACAAATTAGGATTGAATTTTGACAAGAAAGATATTATAATGTACTAGTAGCATTTACTTTGAAACAGTCATCTGACTGTTTTATCCATTTATATTGTGCGAGTGTGCTGGAATCGGCAGACAGGCATGTTTGAGGGGCATGTGCCACAATTGGCGTGTGGGTTCAAGTCCCATCGCTCGCACCAATTCATTTTACTTTCCCAAGTCAGCATATACACCCAGATTTATATACATTAATTATAATTAATGTTATAATATATCCATAAATACGATTTTTTGTAAAAAATTTGCCAAAAATTGCTAAAATTATATCAAGTAAAGAGGTGGAAAAGAATGAACCAAGGTAAGTTGACTTTTAAAGGTGGCGTACATGTTCCTGAACATAAGGAACTGTCGGAAGACAAGCCAATAGAAGTGGCTGAAACTCCTCAAATTGCTTACATACCAATGAATCAACATATTGGTGCACCTTGTGAGCCTGTTGTTAATGTCGGTGACAGAGTCACAATAGGGCAGAAAATTGGAGAATCAGGAGCTTTTGTATCAGGGGCTGTTCATGCCAGTATTGCCGGAACGGTAAAGGAAATCAAGATGATGTATACACCAACCGGTGCCAAGTCAAAATGTGTTGTAATAGAAAATGACGGCACTGATGAAATGCATGAGTCCATTAAAGGAAGAAACCTGGATGACCTCTCCCCACAGGAGATAATCAATCTTGTAAAGGAAAACGGTATTACAGGCATGGGCGGAGCATGCTTCCCGACGCATGTGAAATTCTCTATTCCGGAGGATAAGAAGATTGATACGGTTATACTGAACGGCGCAGAATGCGAGCCATATTTGACTGGAGACCACAGACTGATGCTGGAATATGCTGAGTCAATAGTATTTGGCCTCAAGGTCATAAAAAAGGCTCTAGGAGTGGAAAAGGCTTACATAGGAATTGAAAACAACAAGATGGATGCAGTAGAGGCCGTCAACAAAGCTATAAAGCCAGAAGACGGTATTGAGGTTGCTGTTCTGCAGACAAAGTATCCACAAGGAGCAGAAAAAAGCATAATTTATGCCATAACTGGAAGAAGCGTAGGAACTGGAGCTTTACCTCTTGAAGTAGGAGTTGTGGTATCAAATGTAGCCACTGCAAAGGCAATAGCCGATGCCGTGGAATTTGGCAAGCCATTATACGAGAGGGTAGTGACGGTTACAGGAGAAGGTATAAATGAGCCAAAAAACCTATTGGCAAGAATCGGAACGCCTTTCTCAGAATTGATCAAGCAAAGTGGTGGATTCAGCGGCAAACCAGGAAAGGTTATTTCCGGAGGACCGATGATGGGGATTGCTCAATTTACACTGGATGTCCCGGTGATTAAGGGCTCCGGTGGAATACTTGTGTTGCCCGAGGAAGAAGTCAAGGATGAGTCTGTGCTTCCATGTATTAAGTGTGGTAAATGCATAGATGTATGTCCTTGTGGACTACAGCCTTTGTTTATAAGTGCATATGCATTGAAGAATAATGTTGAGAAGGCTGACAGCTATTCAGCTATGGCGTGTGTTGAGTGCGGAGCGTGTTCATTTATTTGCCCTGCAAAAAGACCACTTTCTGAGTCAATAAAGAATATTAAAAAAGAAATTATTGCGAAACGAAAAAAATCATAGGTTAGGAGGAAGTCGAATGGATGGAAAAGAAATGGATCCAGCGAACAATGACACTGTCGTTCTGGATGATATGCTGATTATTTCCCAATCACCCCACATCAGATCTGATGAGTCGGTGAAGAGAACTATGCTGGATGTTATAATCGCATTGGTTCCGGCAATGATCGGTAGTGTATACTTCTTTGGATTTGATGCTATAAGATTGCTGCTTGTAACTGTATTGGCAGCTCTAATATTCGAGTATGGCATACAAAAATTATTCAAGAAACCCGTAAGGATTATGGACCTTAGTGCTGTAGTCACCGGAGTTCTGCTTGCTTTGAACCTGCCAGCCGGGACACCTTGGTGGGTAGCTGTATTTGGTGCAGCATTTGCAATTATAATTGTAAAGGAATTTTTTGGTGGAATCGGTCAGAACTTTATGAACCCGGCTCTTGCAGCAAGGGCGGCTTTGGTTGCCTCATGGCCTGGGATTATGACTGCATACACTAATCCAGATGGAATAAGTGCAGCAACACCACTTGCTATTTTGAAGGTGGGGGAAGGAAACTTACCTGCTATTCAAAGAATGATCTTTGGGGATATAGGAGGCGTTATTGGTGAGACGTCAGCGATATTGCTTTTGATTGGCGGGTTGTACCTAATTATCAGAGACGTAATAGACTGGAAGATTCCAGTGCTTTACATAGCTACCACAACTGTTGTATTGATGCTTCTTGGAGTTGATGCGAGTAATCTGACATACCACGTGCTGGGTGGAGGATTAATATTGGGAGCATTCTTTATGGCAACTGATTATGCTTCATCCCCAGTAACACCAAGAGGAAAGATAATTTTTGCAATTGGTTGTGGTCTTCTAACAGCTCTTTTCAGAGTTAAAGGCGGATTGCCTGAAGGCGTCAGCTATGCAATACTTATCATGAATGTGGCCACTCCATTAATCGAGAAGTTCACAAGACCTAAAGTTTTTGGGGAGGTAAAATAAATGAAAGATACTATTAAACTTGGATTAGTTTTATTATTGGTAGCTGCAATTGCAGGTGGAGTTCTGGCAGGTGTAAACTCTATAACATCTCCTGTAATCGCAGAACGACAAAGAATGGAAAGCCTTAGTGCGATTCTTGAATTATTCCCTGATGCAGATGATTCTGTTGAGTATGATGAAGCTCAGGTTGCAGAAATTGCATCTACTTATCCATCTATCAGAGAAGTAACTGAAGTTCTGAGCGAGGGTGAGACTATTGGATATGCAATGTCAACTGTTGCTAGTGGATATGGTGGAGATATTACTACACTAGTCGGAGTTAATGCAGACGGTACTCTTAGCGGAATACAGGTACTGAATATGAGTGAGACTCCAGGACTTGGAGCAAAAATCGTTGATGATCCGGATTTTGCTGAATCCTTCGAAGGTAAAGGAGCAGGTGGAAACATCTCAGCTTCAGGTGAAGGAGCAGGAGATGACGAGGTTATGATGATATCAGGTGCTACAGTATCAACAAATGCTGTAGTTAAAGGTGTTAACGAAGCACTGGATGCTTTCGCTAACAACCTTTCAAACTAGAAAGGAAGGTGTGATCGTTGAAAATCTCTACAATATTTAAAAATGGAATTATCAAGGAGAATCCTGTTCTAGTGCAGTTGATTGGTATGTGTTCAGTTTTGGCTATTACAAATACAGTTGAGAACAGTTTGGCAATGTCAGCTGCAGTAATCGCTGTATTGCTACTTTCGAACATAGTAATATCAACTTTTAGAAAGTACATACCATCAAAGATAAGGATTCCAATTTTCATAGTAGTAATCGCAACATTCGTAACTATGGTTGAGATGTTTATGGAAGCATATGCAGTAGAACTTTTCAGATCATTGGGCATATTTATTCCGCTGATTGTAGTTAACTGTCTTATTCTTGCAAGAGCTGAATCATTCGCATCAAAAAATGGTGTATTTTTATCAGCGATGGATGGACTTGCAATGGGATTAGGATTTTCAGTGGCAATAATTACCTTGGGAACTGCAAGAGAAATTTTCGGAGCAGGATCATTCCTCGGAATAAGCCTCTTTGGTGAAAGTTTTCAGGCGGCAGCTGTATTCGTTAGTCCTGCGGGAGCTTTTATACTGTTGGGAATAATAATTGGAATATTTAACGTCACGATAAAAAATAAGGCAACTTACTAAGTGAAGGGGGTATCAAGATGAGTTTATTTGCCATTATGGTTTCAACTATATTAGTGAACAACTATGTATTCGCAAGATTCTTGGGAATATGTCCCTTCCTTGGTGTTTCCAATAAAATGGAGACAGCAACCGGCATGGGACTTGCAGTTACTTTTGTAACTACATTGGCATCAATAATAACATACATTATTCAGAGAAATATTCTGGATAACCTTGGATTAGAATATTTACAAACAATAGTGTTTATACTTGTTATAGCATCACTTGTGCAGTTTGTTGAACTTGCACTTAAGAAAATAAGTCCTGGTTTATACAGTGCAATGGGAGTTTTCCTTCCGCTGATAACAACAAACTGTATGGTTCTAGGTGTGGCAATACTTAATATACAAGAAGGTTTCACCTTGATTCAAACAGCAACAAATGCAGTTGGAGCATCTCTGGGATTCTTCCTTGCACTGATTTTGATTGCTGCTTTGAGAGAGAAGATGGATATAGCGGATATTCCTGAAGCTCTTGCAGGTTTTCCTATTACACTGATAGCCGCTGGATTGATGTCCATAGCCTTTTCAGGCTTTGCTGGACTGGTTTAGGAGGTGTGAGAGATGACAGATATAATTAATCCGGTTGTCGTTTTAGGTGGCCTTGGACTGTTATTCGGAGTATTGCTCTCAATAGCCTCAAAGGTATTTGTAGTTAAAGTAGACCCTAAGGTTGAAGCGGTTTTAAATGCACTGCCTGGAGCAAACTGTGGGGCATGCGGATACCCGGGATGTGCAGGTTGTGCTGTTGCAATAGCTGAAGGCAAGGCACCTGTTACTGCATGTACAATAGGTGGGCAAAAAGTAGCTGAAAATGTAGCTGACATAATGGGTGTAAATGCTGCAACCATGGAGAAAAAAGTTGCTGTTGTACTTTGCCAGGGAGACTGTGAAAAAGCCAAGGACAAGTACATATATCAGGGCATTCAGGATTGTAGAATTCAGAAAACATTGGCAGGAGGTCAGAAAGAGTGTTCTTACGGATGTCTTGGATGCGGAACCTGTTATGATGTGTGCCCATTTGATGCAATCAGGATGATCAATGGTATTGCAGTTATAAACAGGGATAAGTGTACGGCATGCAATAAATGTGTTGAAATATGTCCTGTGAAAATAATTGAAATGGTACCTTATGATAATAATGCAATAGTAAAATGCAAAAGTGAGGATCCGGGGAAACTGGTTAGAGGTTATTGTTCAACAGGCTGTATAGGGTGTAAGATCTGCGTTAAGAATTGCCCTGTTGATGCATTTAACTTTGAGAATAATCTGGCCAGCATAAACTATGATATCTGTATAAATTGCATGATCTGTGTTGAGAAATGTCCTACAAATGCCATCGATAACGCATCAATAATAAGCGAGGAATTCGCAAAGGAATTTGCAAGCTAAAATAGAGCCAATTGGCTCTATTTTTCCTTTTTGTAACTTGTAAATAAAAGTGACTAGTGATAAACTATAAAAGTGATATTGTGACCTGAAAAAGGATGATTTAGTTGACAAAAGGTGATAGAATTCTGATATTATTCATAATCCTGCTAAGCTTTGTTTCCTTTGCATATATAAACAGGCATGCTTTTTCTCAACAGGAGAAGTATATTAGCGTACAGGTTAATGGAGAGGAAATTAAGAAAATACTTTACGATGAGCAATTGATTGGACATACTATCCCTGTCGAAACAGAGTATGGATATAGTTTGATAGAGATTGGTGACAGACGGGTCAGACTGATTGAAGCAGATTGCCCGGATCAAATTTGTGTGAATCAAGGCTATATATCCAGAATTGGGGAAACAGTTGTTTGTCTTCCGAATAAGTTGGTAATTGAGGTAAAAGGGGAGCCGAGGGAAGATGATATTGATATAATGAATTATTAGAGTGGAGTAGACATGAGAAAAACAAATAAAATGATATTCATAGCCCTTCTCGTATCAGTGGGTCTTGCCCTAAGTGTTATTGAATCAGCGATACCCTTACCCATAGCAATGCCAGGAGCAAGGCTTGGACTATCGAATATGGTGGTTCTGGTCACATTGGTTGTCTTCGGATTCAAGGATGGTATAAAAGTTGGAATGTTAAAAAGCACTGTCTTGATGCTGGTTACGGGAAGTGTATCCAGTTTCATATACAGTATCTCCGGGGCTATGCTAAGCTGTGTTCTGATGTATATCGCTTACAGGTACTTTACTAGAATTTTCAGCCTTATTGGAGTAAGTATAATAGGAGCAGCTGCTCATAATTTTGCGCAGGTATCCGTTGCTGTTATGATGCTCAGTAATGCGAGGATTTATTCTTACCTGCCATTTTTGCTGTTGGTTAGTCTATTTTCCGGATATTTTGTAGGCTTGTCTTCGACTTATATAGTAGACAATCTTAGAAAGAACTTTCGGGTATTATTTTCAAGACAGGAGACAATATGAGAAGGATAATTTTAGCATCTGCATCGCCTAGAAGAAAGGAACTTCTTCAGCAATGTGGAATAGAGCCTGAGATAGTTTCCAGTGATATAGAGGAGATTGTTTCTGGAAGAAACACTCCAGAAGAAACAGCTATGAGTCTGTCCTTTCAAAAGGCTATGGATGTAGCAGAGAAAGTTGAAGATGGGCTTGTAATAGGAGCAGATACAGTTGTTGTTTTGCGTGATGAAATTCTAGGAAAGCCTTCAGACAGCTTAGAGGCTTTTTCAATGCTCAAAAAACTCAGTGGAGAGAAGCATCTGGTAATTACCGGGTATTCCATCATTGATTTAGCATCTGGCAAAAAGATTGTAGATTATGAATCAACATGGGTCTATTTCAAATCATTGACCGATAGTGAGATAATGGATTACATTAAAACAGGTGAGTGCTGTGACAAGGCAGGAGCCTATGGAATCCAAGGAAAGGGAGCATTGCTTGTGGAAAGAATAGAAGGCTGTTACTTCAATGTAATGGGACTGCCCATATCAAAGCTGAATACAAGCCTAATTAAGTTCTTCAATATAAATTTATAGAAAAGGGAGATGCTTTTTTATGGACATGATCAAGGCCGAGTACAGGGGATATACAATAAAGGATCTTCCCTTAAGTGAAAGACCCAGAGAAAAGTTGCTGTCAATGGGACCAGGTGCACTATCAAATTCAGAGCTACTTGCTGTTATAATAAGAACAGGAACGGGAAGCGAATCAGCAATTGAGGTATCTAGAAGAATGCTTTCTTTGGATTCAAGGGGAATATCTTATTTGGGAGACGCTTCGATAAGTGATCTTACTGAGATAAGAGGTATAGGAGAGTGCAAGGCTGCACAGATTTTAGCAGCAATAGAACTGGGTAAAAGAATCAAAAGAATAAGTCCTTATGACAATGTGAGAGTTACATCCCCGGATGTAGTGGCAAATATTGTAATGGAGGATATGAAGATGTTACAGAAAGAACATTTCAATATTGCGATACTTGATACCAAGAATCAGATAATCAGTATAGAAAACATTTCAATAGGTACTTTGAATGCATCAATTGTACATCCTAGGGACGTTTTCAAAGCTGCAATAAAGAAGAATGCGAATTCAGTAATTCTTTTACATAATCACCCAAGTGGTGATATTGTTCCCAGCAATGAGGATATCAATATTACAAAAAGACTCATTGAAGCGGGAAATATCATTGGAATTAAGGTATTAGATCATATCATAATTGGCAATGATGTCTTTCTAAGTATGAAAGAGAAAAATTTAATGTGATGATGGAGGAGTATAATGGTTTTATTCAGAGGATTTACTAAGGACATGGGAATAGATTTAGGTACTGCAAATACGCTGGTATATATAATGGGGAAAGGAATAATATTAAGGGAGCCATCAGTTGTTGCTATTGACAGGAACACTAAAAACGTGCTTGCGGTAGGTGAAGATGCAAAAAAAATGATTGGCAGGACGCCTGGCAATATTGTTGCAATCAGACCACTGAAGGATGGTGTAATAGCTGACTTCGATATAACTCAGGAAATGCTTAAGTATTTTATAAGGAAGGCAACTCAGAAAAAATCTTTGTTTCAGCCACGGGTAGTAGTGTGTGTTCCCAGTGGAGTGACAGAGGTTGAAAAAAGAGCCGTTGAAGAGGCTACTATACAGGCGGGAGCGAAGGAAGCCTATCTTATAGAGGAGCCTATGGCGGCTGCAATAGGAGCCGGCCTTCCTGTGCAGGAAGCTACTGGAAGCATGGTAGTGGATATCGGTGGTGGAACAACAGAGGTTGCAGTCATATCTCTTGGAGGTATTGTAACCAGTAAATCCATAAGAATCGGTGGGGACGAGCTTGATACCCATATTGTAAACTACGTAAAAAAAGAATATAGTCTTATGATAGGAGAAAGAACTGCCGAAGAGGTAAAAATAGTGATTGGTTCTGCAGTTGATGATCCAAAGCTTGGAACAGTTGAAATAAGAGGAAGGGACCTTGTAAGTGGTTTACCCAAGACTCTTGAAATTTCATCTTCAGAAATTTACGAAGCTTTGAGGGAACCTGTAAACAATATAATTGATGCTATCAAGTCAACACTGGAGAAGACTCCACCTGAACTGTCGTCTGATGTAATGGAGTATGGAATAGTGCTTACAGGAGGAGGAGCATTGTTGAATGGACTGGATTCCCTGGTTACTAAGGAAACCGGGATTCCTGTGATTGTTGCGGAAAATCCTCTTGATTGTGTCGCTTTAGGAACTGGAAAGGCATTGGACAGTATTGAAATATTGAAAAGAACTTCATCAAGAAATAGTAGATTAAGGTAGTGATACCATGTATTTCCTAAAAAAATACAAGGAACGGATGATAGTGACGCTTGTTGCTATCATTCTGCTTATTGTAATCGGACAGACAAACAAAGATAGAATCTCACTTTCGGGAGTTGAAAGCTTCACAGGTAATATGCTTTCACCCTTGGCTAACGGAGTTACCAGTGTGAGAGAAAATGTTGTGGGATTTTTTACTTCCATAGGGGACATATTCGATGCCAAGTCTGAGAACGAAATTTTGAAGGAAGAGATAATTAAATTGGAATCTGAAAACAGGGACCTTCTCAATATAATAGGTAAAACAGATTATTTGAAGAAAGAATTTGAGCTTGCCCGATCCACAGAATTCAGTTTGCTTGATGGGAAAGTAATCGGGCAAGAACCAAGCAACTGGTTTGACAGATTCACAATCGATATCGGGTCCAAAGATGGTGTTATAAAGGGAGCAACTGTAGTTCAAGGTGTTGAGGTTGAACAAAACATCTACCAGGAGGGTATAATTGGCCGTGTAGTTGATGTAGGTGACAATTGGTCAAAGGTTACATCAATTGTTGACGAGCTAAGCAGCGTATCCTTTAAAATAGTAAGGACACAGGATGGAGGAGTTCTTTCAGGCAGCGTCGATAATGTTTTGGAGGGTTATCTTTTCAATTTCGAGGCTGATGTCATAGTAGGAGACAAGCTTTATACTTCCGGTCTTGGAGGCGTATATACAAAAGACATATATATCGGAGAAGTGATTGAAATAAACACCAGTCAGGAAGAGCTTACAAAGAGAATTGTGGTAGAACCTGCTATAGATTTTAGCAAGCTCTACAACGTATTTGTTATAGAGACTCAAAATGAGGGATTCAATTGACTGTTTTATTGATTACTTTAGCAATCATATTTAATGCAGTACTTCAAAGTACTCTGATACCATATGTCGAAGTTTTTGGTGTTGTACCAAATACAGCAATTGTAATAATTGTTTTAATCGCACTAAGGAAAGGGAAAATGTATGGTTCGGCATTTGGAATTTTTGCGGGGCTGCTGCAAGATATTCTTTTCTCACAGATAATTGGAATTAATGGATTTATACTGTTTTTCATTGGATACTTTGTTGGATTTGCACATAATGCATTTACCAGGGAGACAGCAATGAATCCATTTATATTTACTGTAGTCGGGACGATTTTCTATAATTTTTTATTTTCGCTTTTTCAATTCTTTTTATCAAGAGATATACTATTTATAGATGCTGTAAAAAGCATATTTTCCTTGGAGGTTTTGTATAACGGTATAATAGCAGTATTATTATTCAAGCTGGTACAAAGAATTTTTATACAGCCAAATCTAAAATTTGGCAGGAGGTAGAAGTAGCATGAAACTGAAGGAAAAACTTTTTAACAGATACAGTTTAATGATATATTTTCTTTTTATTGTAGTAGTTGTACTAATTTTCAGACTGGCAACCCTTACAATAGCTCAGGGAGATTATTATCGTGATCTATCCGATAATAAGAGAGTCAAGGAGGTATACACAACTGCTCCAAGAGGAGAGATTAGAGATAGGCATGGAAGACTTCTGGCTGGGAATGTACCAACATTCACAGTCCAGCTGCTTAAGGATGAGCTGAATATAGGTGATAGAGAAGAACGAAACTCTTATCTGCTGGAGCTTGTCAGACTTCTTGAAGCAGATGGAGCAGAGTATACAGATGATTATCCAATTGAAATCAACTACTTTAAATACAATTCGATGGAAGCATATCTGGTGAATGTAAACAGCCCAATGGATAAGGTAGTAAATCTGATAATTGATTACAATCTCATGGGTGAGTACCTGACCATGGAATATGACAAACCCTATGAAGAGCATTTTGAAGTTTCCATATTCAGTAGGGCTCAGGACGCCCTTGGTAAAAAGAAGCCGGTCGTGTATTCCCTGGATGGCACTCTCCCTGAGGATAGGGAACAATTACTGGGAATATTGAACCAGGATAAATTGAGCATCAGAAAAATAATTGATCATCCTGTGGCAAGATTGATGGCCTATGAGCTTCTTCTAGATCATAATCTGCAGGAAGACATTATTATCGAAGATTTTACACTGATATACCAGGAAGACTATCTTGACCAGAAAATTGACCTTATGAGTCAATATCCGTTTGTGACAATGGATACATCAGCGGAGGAGGACTTCATCAATCTGATTAAGTCAACTTCTCTATATTCATTCCTAAGCAGGGTAATAGTAATCGATGATGTAACGCAGGAACAACTAATTCCAGGAGAAATTCTGATTGAAATCCTAAATGAAATGGGTGAAAATAATCCAGTTCAGATCAGTATGAGTGACGATGGGCTGGACATTCTGTATAGCTATTTAGACACTACAGGTATAGAGGATCAGGATCCGCTGGATTATCTGATTGATTTTGCTGACCAGAAGGGTGCAATAAGTAATTTCCTGAAGGATGAGAGAATCAGGTTCCAGGCACAGGCACATATGATAAATAATGGTGTGAATCCAAGGATATCAGTTTACGGCGATATTGAATATGTTCACATAAATAATCTGAACAACTGGTACGAGGCCAATAAACTCGATATGGGAACAACCATGGAGGAAGCTCTGGAATCTGTAAGGGAAAACTACAGTATCCCCCCAAATTTGTCAACTTATGAGGCAAGAGCACTTCTTGGGTTGATTAATCAGCTTAATATCCAGGGATATCTGGCATATCAACCTATAAATATTGCTTATGGAATAAAGGATGAGACAGTTGCAAGAATTGAGGAAAATCTTTCTGGTGTCCCAGGCATAGATGTTTCAATTGAACCAGTAAGAGTATATCCTGAAGGATCAACAGCAGCACATATTTTAGGATATATTGGTAAAATAAGTCAGCCAGCTGAAATAGAGAAGTATATAAGACAAGAAGGATATTCTCCTGGAACACTAATTGGTAAGACGGGTATTGAGGAGAGCTTTGAAGATCAGCTGAACGGAGAAAGTGGAGTAAGGAAGGTAGAGGTTGATGTGGTAGGCAATACTACAAATGTGATTGAAGAAATTAGTCCTGTACCAGGGAACAATATCTACCTGACCATGGACCTTAAGCTCCAGAAGAAAGCAGAAGAAGCAATAAAGCATACATTGGATGAGCTTAGCAAAGGTGGAACCTATAGAAGCCCATGGGGAGATTATCACTTCGGAATTCATAGACGAAAGGGAAGACCATATATAAATGCAAACTCAGGTGCTGTTGTTGTTTTGGATGTAAAAACTGGTGAAACTCTGGCGATGGTAAGCTATCCATCCTATGATCCCAATCTTTTTTCTACAGGAATCAATAATACTGATTGGCTAAGTCTATTCCCTGAGGATGAAGATAACCCACTTGCTCCAAGACCTCTTTACAACATAGCAACACAGACCGCTGTTCAACCGGGATCAACCTTTAAAATGGTAACTGGGTTGACTGCACTTGAAAAAGGGCTGAACCCTTTGTTGAAAATCAGGGATATGGGATATGTAACAGTAGGAGATAAAAGGTTCCATTGTCTAATCTACACAAACACAGGTGGAACCCATGGATATGAAAATTTTTATGAGGCATTGAGAGATTCATGCAACTACTATTTTTATACTCTTGCAATTGGCCGAAATCAGAGGACAGGACAAGACATAGGAGTGAAAATTGAAATAGAGGATATAGTTGAAATGTCGAAAAAGCTTGGATTGAATGATAAGACTGGAATTGAGATTAATGTGCCGTCAGAGGTTTCAGGAGGAGTACCTGATCCTCAAAGAAAAATCATTGCGACAAAATATCTTCTGAAACAAATGCTGCAAAGGAGTATTGAAAGCTATATAATGGATGGTGTAGAGCTTTCAGATGAAGAAATCCAGGAAATCATTGAAGAAATAATAATCTGGACTGAGCTTGAAGAAACCCTTTCAAGGGGAGAAGTTGTGGTAAGGCTCACTGATATGGGAATTGAACCGGAGATGAGATTGACTGGTGAAAGAGAAGGGCTTGCGGACAAGATAAAGTACACCTACCTAAACCAGGCAGGATGGAATATCGCAGATACGCTCAATGTCACAATTGGACAGGGACAAAGTGCGTATACGCCTATACAGATGGCAAATTATATTGCGACAATTTCCAATGGTGGTTATTTGAACAAGATTACTCTTATTGACAGCATCAAAGATTATAACAACGTATCTGTATTATATGAGCATGAAACCCAATCTGAGCAGATACAAATGAATAACTATGAGAATCTGGAGATTGTTAAAGAGGGTATGGAGATGGTCGCTGATGATGGAACTGCAAGAAGAGTATTCCAGAATTTCCCCATACAGGTAGGCGTAAAGACCGGAACTGCAGAGAGAAGCGGAATCAATCCCTCAACAGGAGATACTTACGATGATTTTGCGTGGTTTGTGGGATTTGCTCCCTATGATGACCCTGAAATAGCAGTTGCAGCAGTTTTGTTCCAGGGAGGTTCAGGAGGATATGCAGCTCCAATGGTAAGGGATATTATTGCTGAATACCTTGGGCTTAACAATATAGAACAGATTGACACTCTGCCAATTGAGAATTCCATAGTATTTGAGTAGACTGTTGGAAAATAAAACTTAAAACTATAGATTTTTATGGCATAAACTAGTAGAATTAGAATAAGGCTTTTTATTTGGAGGTAGCACATGAGAAAAGATGTAGTTTCAATCAAGGGAGTTGCAAATGGAATTTATCTGAACGTTGAAGGTAATGACATTGAGATTATTAAAACCGAGCTTAAAAACAAGATGAAGACAGCTTTGAATTTCTTCGAGGGAAGTAATATCCTTGGGGTTAGAGGAGAGGATTTGTCTGAAGAAAACAGATTAGAAATCATGCTGATTCTTAAGTACAAATATGATTTTGTTGTTCAAATTGAAAAAGTTCCAGAAGATATTACATCCGTACAACCAGATATAAACAAGGCAAACAATCCATCAGAGCCGAAGGAAGTGCAGGAGGGGATGACCAAGTTTGTACACGGGACCCTGAGGTCTGGTCAAGAAGTATCTTACAATGGGAACATTGTAATAATTGGAGATGTGAACCCCGGTGCACAATTAAAAGCCAAGGGAAACATTGTAGTATTGGGATCACTTAGAGGGGTCGCGCAGGCGGGGATTGGTGGGAACAGATATGCTGTAGTAGCTGCATATAGCCTTTTACCAACTCAGCTTAGAATAGCAGATTATATTGTAAGACCACCAGAGGGTGATGTACAATACAAATATCCAGAGATTGCAAGAGTGGTTGATGGAGCAGTTGTAATTGAGCCTTATTTACCTAATAAATAAAAGGGAGGAACATAAATGGCTAAAGACAAGTTAGGAACAGCTATTGTTGTAACATCTGGCAAGGGTGGAGTTGGAAAGACAACTACCAGTGCCAACATAGGAACAGGATTGGCAGGACTAGGCTACTCTGTTGTAGTTCTGGATGCAGATATCGGATTGAGGAATCTTGATGTAGTAATGGGTCTTGAAAACAGAATAGTATATGATATTGTAGATGTAGTTGAAAAGAATTGTAAGTTGAAACAGGCATTGATAAAGGATAAGAGGCATGATAAATTGTACTTATTGCCAGCCGCACAGACCAGGGACAAGACAGCAGTAAAACCAGAGCAAATGGTGGAGCTGGTAAATGAACTCAAGAAGAATCATGATTATATAATTATTGATTCCCCAGCGGGAATCGAGCAGGGATTCCAATACTCAATAGCAGGAGCAGACAGGGGAATTATTGTTACCACGCCAGAAATATCAGCTGTAAGGGATGCGGATAGGGTAATAGGAATTCTTGAAGCCAATGAACTCCATGACCCAGAACTTATAATAAATAGGATCAGACCAGATATGGTCAAGAGAGGCGACATGATGACTATTGATGATATAATCGATATTCTTGCAATCGACCTTCTCGGGATAGTTCCTGATGATGAATCCATTGTTATTTCTACAAATAAGGGGGAGCCTGTTGTGATGGATGAAAAGGCTCTTGCAGGAAAGGCCTATAGAAATATAGTTAAAAGAATTACAGGTGAGGAAGTTGAGTTTCTGAATCTTGAAGTAGATGCTGAAAGCAAGTTCAGTAAAGTTTTTAAACTTATATTTGGAAAGTAAAGGAGGCGAATGGTTTGGATTTTTTCAAAATGTTTACTAGAAAAAAGGAAAATAGCAAGAATGTAGCAAAGGAAAGGCTTAAGTTGGTCTTGGTTCATGATCGCTCCGACCTGTCTCCAAGATTTCTGGAAATGATCAAGGGTGATATAGTCAAGGTTATTTCACAATATGCTGAAATTGACGAATCTGAAATAGAAATCAAGATGACCAAAATGAAAAAGGATGGGAACAAATCTCCTGTATCAGCACTGGTTGCCAACATTCCAATCGTCAATGTAAAAAACAAGAAGAAATAATGCTCTAACCTTGGTTAGAGTTTTTCTTTGCCTTCGTAATCAGAAATAATATTACGAAGGTTGGAAATATAATTGGAAGGTGAATGTGATGATTAATAAATATAAATTGGATAAGGTACTGATGAAGGTTGAGAAACCCTCAAGATATATCGGAATGGAACAGAATATGATTCAAAAAGATCCTGAGGAGACAGATGTGAGTTTTGCATTTTCCTTTCCCGATGTATACGAGGTTGGTATGTCCCACCTGGGAATGCATATACTCTATAATCTGATAAACAATGAACCTCGATACTCCTGTGAAAGGGTTTTTGCTCCTTGGGTGGATATGGAGGAGCAAATGAGGAAGGAATCAATTCCCCTGTTCTCCATTGAGTCAAAAGAGGAGGTCAGGAATTTTGACTTCCTGGGATTTACACTTCAGTATGAAATGAGCTATACGAATATATTAAACATATTGGATCTGGCAGGGATTCCACTATTATCTTCAGAGAGAAAGGGGAATTATCCACTTGTTATAGCAGGAGGGCCATGTGCATATAATCCGGAGCCTCTGTGGGAATTTATTGATTTGTTTGTAATCGGGGAGGGTGAAGAAGTAACCCTACAGCTTATAAAGTTATATGATGAGCACAAGAAAAAAGGATATGACAAAGGGCTATTCCTTGAAGAAGCTCAAAGGACAATGAGAGGTATATATGTGCCGTCATTGTATGATGTGTCCTACAATGATGACGGGACCATTAAAGAAAGATTTCCATTGATTGAAGATATTCCTGATATAGTGGAGAAGAGAATGATAAGAGACCTGGACAGTATGTTTTCACCTGAAAGAATGATTGTACCATACATGGAAACTGTTCATGATAGAATTTCCATGGAGATTTTCAGAGGATGTACCCATGGCTGCAGATTCTGCCAGGCTGGAATGATTTATAGACCAATCAGGGAAAAATCTGTTGACCGTCTGTTGGAGCTTGCAGAAAAGCTTGTGGATTCAACAGGGTATGAAAATATATCTCTGTCATCATTAAGCTCCTGCGACTATTCACAGTTGCATCTTCTTATTTCAAGTCTTATGGATAAGTTTGAAGACAAGAAGGTGGGTGTATCCTTACCATCTCTGAGATTGGACTCTGTAAGCATTGACATACTCAAAGAAATCGAAAAGGTCAGAAAGACAGGCCTCACCTTTGCTCCTGAAGCTGGAAGCCAGAGACTCAGGGATGTAATAAACAAAGGTGTAGATGAGGAGGACCTGGTAAATGCTGTAAGCTATGCGTTTAAAGAGGGATGGTCCAGAATCAAGCTGTACTTTATGATAGGATTGCCTACTGAGACAGAAGAAGATGTTCAGGGTATAAAGGAGCTGGCATATTTAGTTAAGGACCTGTTCTTCAACAGACCTCCGGAAGAAAAAAAAGGAAATTTCCAGGTAACTGCAAGTGCATCATGCTTTGTACCTAAGGCATTTACGCCTTTCCAGTGGCATGGACAGGATACCATAGAGGTGTTCAATAAGAAGATAAATCTGGTAAAGGATAATATAAAGGATAAGAAGGTAACCTTCAATTACCATGATCCGAAAGTAAGCTTTATAGAGGCTGTTATAGCAAGGGGTGACCGTAAAGTCAGCAAATTGCTTTTGAGAGCATGGCAAAAAGGTAGTAGGTTTGACGGATGGTCTGAGTACTTCAAATATGACATCTGGATGGAAGCAATGGAGGAGCTTGGCTTGAAAGGAAGCTTCTATGCAAACCGAAGCAGGCAATTCAGCGAGAATCTGCCCTGGGACTTTATAAATCCGGGACCCAGCAAGAGGTATCTCCAAAATGAGTATACAAAGGCTATGAAGGGTGAAACAACTAGAGACTGCAGGCTGGGATGTACAGGCTGTGGAATTGATGATTGTGCAATGTGGGGGGTATTCAATTGATACTAAGAACAAGATTTACCAAAATCGGATATCTCAAATATCTCTCTCATCTTGACCTGGTTAGACTCTTTACAAGAACTTTTTCAAAGGCAGGGATTCCAATCAAATTTTCTGAAGGCTTTAATCCACATCCAAAGTTCTCAATCGGGAATCCTCTACCACTTGGAACTGAGAGTTTGGCTGAGTACATGGACGTTGAGCTTTCGGAACCAATGGAAGGGGGAGATTTCATCGAAAGGATGAATAGAGCTCTACCTGAGGGAATAAAGATAGTAGATTGCAGATTGATAGAAAAAAAAGCTTCATTAAGTTCAATTATAGCCTGGTCCCACTATGAAATAAGATTTATGATGGATAAATTAAATGAAGACAGAGAATTTGAGGAAGTTTTATCAGAATGGGGAAACTTATCTGAAGTATTTATAACAAAGAGAAGAAAAAAGGGTAAGAAGAAGATAGATAAACAAGTTGATATCCTGCCCCTAATCGGCAATATAATCTATAAGGGCATCAATGAAGATGATTTTCATATGATCCACGCTTTTTTAAGGACCGGAGAGGGCGGGAATCTGAAGCCAATAGAGCTTGTTGAGGCCATGGATAGGGAGCTTGATCTTAATATTGATCTGGATATGGTACTGATTAAACGACTTGATGTTTTTGCTGATGAGAACGGAGAAATCAAAGAGCTTAATAGGAGTGTTTGCAATGAATACAATCTACATTGATTCTAGGGAAGGGATTAATCGAATATGCATAGTCGAGGACGACAGACTGGTTGAGTACTACAGGGAGGATAACCAGGGACACAGACTTCTTGGGAATGTCTACAGAGGAAGGGTTGTAAACGTACTTCAGGGTATGGAGGCAGCCTTTGTGGATATAGGTGAGGAAAAGAATGCCTATCTGAATGTAAAGGATTCTCTCCAGAGAGAAATGCTTTATTCAAGAGTAAAGCATACAATTGACCAAGTATTGACCCGGGGTGATGAAATTATTGTGCAGGTTATAAAGGAGCCGCTGGGAAATAAAGGACCTAAGGTGACTACCCATATATCCATTCCAGGTCGATATATGGTACTTACGCCATATTCAGATAGAGTGAACATATCAAGAAAAATCCGTGAGCAGGATGAAATAGACAGATTAAAAACTCTTGGGCGAACCATAGAGCAAAAAAAAATGGGAATGATCTTTAGAACAGTTTCTCTTGGTGTGGATGAAGATATTCTTACCAGGGAATACCAGGAGCTTGCGGATATATTTGAATTAATTGAGGCAGAAAGAAGCTACCTTCCTACCCCAAAGCTTATTTACAGTGAGCCCGTACTTGTTTTGCAAATACTTAGGGATTATTTTGATGTGAAAAAAACAAATGTCGTTACAAATAATAGAGAAATTTTAAAACATCTGAAGAATACAAAGAAGCTGGAGGGCTACAGTCTTGATGAAAGACTGGTATATGATTCAGACTATAATATGGATTACCATATGAATATCCAGATGGATATGAAGGAAGCTCTTTCAAGGAAGGTTGAATTGAAGAGTGGGGGATATATAGTTGTTGATGAGACTGAAGCACTGACAGCAGTTGATGTAAATACAGGGAAGTATGTAGGTAGTTCAACACTTGGCGATACCATTCTAAGAACCAATATTGAAGCTGCAGTTGAAATTTCAAGACAAATAAGGTTAAGGGATATAGGCGGTATAATTATCATTGATTTTATTGACATGAAAAGCCAGGGGAATATAGATATTGTACTCAATAAGCTTGAGAGGGAATTCAGAAAAGACAAGAACAAGCCATATGTGGTAGATATTACAAAGCTGAGTCTTGTGGAAGTAGTCAGGAAAAGGAACAGACCGACACTTGACAAGGAAACTACTATAGTTTGTCCAACCTGTAATGGAAGAGGACGAATAAGGAAAAATGAAGCTTGACAATAACGGTTTATTTTGTTAAACTATCTAAGGTGTAGAGCCGCTCAATATGGGTTTTTAAGCATGGTCACCTAATGTTGGCGAGACTAGGTAAGAGGAGGTGCATTAAATGTACGCAATAATTGAAACTGGTGGAAAGCAATACAAGGTTCAGGAAGGCGATGTAGTGTTTGTCGAGAAGTTGAATGCAGAGGAAGGCGAATCTGTAAATTTTGACAAGGTTCTATTGATGTCAAATGATTCAGGAATAACTCCTGGAAAGCCATTTATCGAAGGAGCAAAAGTAGAAGGAAAAGTACTTGCTCATGGAAAGTCAAAAAAAATCGTTGTATTTAAATACAAAGCAAAGAAGAATGTCAAGAAGAAGCAAGGACATAGACAACCATTTACTAAGGTTCAAATTGATAAGATTGTAGGTTAGTTATGATCAAAGTAATAATGGAAACTGACAAATTCGGGGATATAGTATTCTTCGAGATGTCAGGTCATTCAGATTATGGACCACATGGCGAGGATATCGTTTGTGCAGCAGCTTCAGTATTGGGATATACAGCCTTGAGGTCATTGATTGAAGTAGCAGGGATTTCAGAAGAATCCCTTGACTATGAGGTAGATGATAATATAGGCTATCTGAAGGTCAGACTGGAAACAGAACTGCAAGTTGGTAATTTGTCTTGCATTCAGACTGTCCTTAGAACATATGAGGTTGGAATTAAATCAATGATAGAAAGTTACCCTAAATATATTACTCTTGAATATAGGGGAGGTGGAACTCGTGTTTAAATTAAATTTACAATTATTTTCTTCCAAAAAGGGAGTAGGTAGTTCAAAGAACGGTAGAGACAGTGAATCTAAGAGACTCGGTGTCAAAAGAGGAGATGGACAGTTTGTACTGTCAGGAAATATCCTGGTAAGACAAAGAGGAACAAAAATCCATCCTGGTAACAACGTAAAAATAGGTGGGGATGATACATTATTTGCCACTGCTGATGGTGTTGTTAAATATGAAAGAAAAGGTCGCGACAAGAAACAAGTTAGCGTCTATCCTCGAGAAGAATTAGCGTAAATTTTAAGCTTACCGTCTGGTAAGCTTAAAATTTTTTTGTTGAACCCTAGTAATTGCTGCTATCAGCGTAAAAGACACTTTTTAGGGTAACAAATAGAAGATGGCAAGAGCTTGATTGAATAAATAATGTAAATGAGGATGATAAGAATGTTTATAGATGTTGCGAATATTTCCATTAAAGCGGGAAAAGGTGGCGACGGTATTGTCGCCTGGAGAAGAGAAAAGTATGAACCATCGGGTGGACCCTACGGTGGAGATGGAGGACGTGGTGGTTCAATTATTCTTCATGCAGATGAAGGTATCAGGACCTTGATGGATTTCAGATATAAAAGATCCTATGTAGGAGAAAACGGTGAAGATGGTCGTGCCAAGAAACAGTTTGGCAAGGACGGGTCAGATATTAGATTAAAGGTTCCTGTAGGAACCCTTGTCAAGGATGAAGAGACAGGGAAGGTAATTGTGGATCTAAAAGAGCCCGGACAGGAATATGTAATAGCCAAAGGTGGTAAAGGTGGACGTGGGAATGCTAAATTTGCAACTTCAACCCGACAAGCGCCTGGTTTTGCTGAAGCTGGTACCAAGGGTCAGGAAAGAAAAATAGTTCTCGAGCTAAAACTTCTGGCTGATGTTGGACTTTTAGGTTTCCCAAATGTAGGTAAATCAACAATCCTATCAACGATTTCTGCAGCAAAGCCCAAAATTGCGAATTATCACTTTACTACCCTTAAGCCTAATCTTGGAGTTGTAAGAGTGGGAGAGGAAAAGAGTTTTGTAATAGCTGATATCCCTGGACTTATTGAGGGTGCATCACAGGGTGCAGGACTTGGGCATGATTTTTTAAGACATATTGAAAGAACACGGGTATTGGTTCACGTACTTGATGCATCTGGAAGTGAAGGAAGAAATCCAATTGAGGACTTCTACAAAATAAATGAGGAATTGTTCCAATACAATGATAAGCTGAAGGAGAAACCGCAGATTATTGTTGCCAACAAGATGGACATACCTTCTTCATCTGAATGGATAGATAAAATCAGAGAAGAATTCGTGCCTAAGGGATACAAGGTTTTAGAGGTTTCAGCAGCTACCCTAAAAGGTATTCAGGAGCTGGTTTATGAAACGTGGAATCTGTTGGAGAATACAGAGCTGACCTATGAGACATACGATGAGGAATTTGTTGAAGAGATACATTCAAAAGCTAATGAGATAGTGGTTAAGGTAGAAGATGGAAGATTTATTGTGGAGGGAGACTTTATGGAAAGACTTCTCGGTTCCACATATATGGATGATACTGACTCTCTGAGATATTTCCAGGAAATGTTAAGGAAAAAGGGTATAATTGACAAATTGAAAGAACTTGGAATTTCAGAAGGTGAATCGGTATTTATCTGCGATAATGAATTTGAATTTTTTGAATAAGAGGAAGTGAAAACATGTTGACAGGAAAACAAAGAAGCTATCTGAAAAGCATAGCACACAATCTTGACCCGATTTTCCAATTGGGAAAAAACGGGTTAACTGAGAATTTTATCAAGCAGGTGGATGAAGCTTTGACTGCCAGAGAAATAGTGAAGATCAGTGTACTAAAGAACAGTGTACTGGATCCTACTGATGTAGCGGTTGAGTTGGTCCAAATACTGGATGCGGAATTTGTTCAGAGTATAGGAAGAAGATTTGTAATCTACAGGGAATCAAAGGATAACAAGACAATTGTGCTTCCATAGGCTGACAGGACTTCAGAAAACTCTGAAGTTCTATGCCATATGCGAAAAGGAGGGGAAAAATGGCTATTGGACTTATAGGCGGAACATTCAATCCAATTCATATAGGTCATCTTTTAATAGGAGAATATATACGTGAGGAATGGAAGCTTAAAAAAATCATATACATACCCTCCGGGAACCCTCCCCACAAGACAGATACAAAAGTGATTGATGCAGCCCACAGAATGAGACTCGTGGAGCTTGCCATAGAGAACAACCCACACTTCCAGCTTAGTAATGTTGAAATCAAAAGAAATGGCTACTCCTTTACAATTGACACCATTAGACAGTTAAGTGTAGAATATCCATATGAAAAGCTTTACTTCATCATAGGTGCAGATACACTGTTTGAATTGGAAACCTGGAAGCAATTCAAGGAAGTGGCTAAGGAAATTGAGTTTATAATGTATGGCAGAGGATCATATGATAATGATGAAATTAATAAGAAAATAAATAATCTGAACACAAGTTACGGCTTCAGAATAAATCGAAGCGAAGGACCTGAAGTTGAAATTTCTTCAACTGAAATAAGGGACAGGATAAAAAGAGGACTTTCCGTCAGATATATGATACCTGATAATCTGATCGAAGAAATAGACAGGGAGTCTTTGTACAAAGGGGAATAGGAATGGACAAAATTATTGATGTTTTAAGTAACAGGATAGGGGAAAAAAGACTGAAGCACACCCTGAGTGTTGTGGAGGAATCCCTGAAGCTTGCAAGAAAACACAAGGTACCTGAAGAAAAGGTAAGGATAGCCGCACTGCTTCATGATTATGCAAAGAATATATCATTGGAGGAATCTCTGAAACTCGTAAAGGAATATGATCTGATTCTTGATGATATAACATTATCTACCACTGAATTGATTCATGGACCACTGGGTGCAAGAATGGTTCGTGATCATTTTAACATAGGTGACCAGGATATATTGAACGCTATCACTTATCATACAACCGGCAGAGAGAATATGACAACTGTAGAAAAGATAGTTTTTCTGGCAGATTTTATAGAACCAGAAAGAAACTTTGATGGTATAGAGACTATCAGGAAGAGGGCCTTTGAAAATCTTGATGAAGCAATACTGATGGCTCTTGATAGCACCATTAGGTATTTACTGAATAAAAGAAGTACTATACATGTGAATACCGTTAACGCGAGGAATCACTTGATAAAAAATAATATCGGAGAGAAATCCAATGGAAAATAGAAAAAATAGACGAACATTCTTCAGGGTATTCATTGTATTTTTCCTGGTTTTTGTATCGATGTTGTTTTTGGCAAACGGGTTTATGGATTCACAGGACAAGCATATAAGGGTATTGATCATTGGCATAGATTCCAAAGATTACAAAGAAGAATCGGCAGTCAGATCAGATACTCTAATGCTCATGGATATGAATTCCTCTACCGGCGAAATTAACATTATCTCGATTCCCAGGGACACAAGAACACCCATAGAAGGGCGTAAGAGCCAGGAAAAAATCAATCATTCCTTTGTTTACGGAGGACCGGAGCTAACCTTGCAGACTGTAAAGAACCTTATGGGTATTGAGCTTGACCATTATATGCTGGCAGATTATCAACTTGTAAAGGAATATGTTGATCTTGTCGGCGGAGTTGATATCTATGTGCCTATGGATATGAAGTATTCTGATCCTGTTGCTGATCCACCTCTCCATATTGATCTGGAAGAAGGAGAACAGAATCTTGATGGGGAAAAAGCACTTCAGTATCTCCGTTTCAGAAAGGGTTATAAAGATGCTGATCTGGGAAGAGTAAGGGCTCAACAGGAGTTTATGAAAAATCTTCTTAAGCAGAGCATGCGACTGGGCAATTTACCCAAAATTCCCGGCATGATAGGCATATACAATGATAATATGGAAACGAATATATCTTTTGGGAGATATGTATTTTACGCATTTCAGACACTTAAGCTTGATATGGACAATGTAGAAGGACATACTTTGCCTGGAACTGCAAGAATGATGGATGGGCTATCATATTTTGTTCACAGTGAAGATGAAACAGAAATATTGCTCAGAGAACTGGGCATCAAATAACAGTAACCATAAGGAGGTTAATTTTTAATGACGGATATTCAAATGAAACTTGAAGTAATTGAAAAAGCCATTGATGACAAAAAAGGCTTTGACATTGAGACTATTGAGGTAGGAAAACTGACAACCATCGCCGATTATTTTGTTATAGCCAGTGGGAATTCATCCAACCAGGTCAGATCAATAGCCGATGAGGTGGAGGATAAGATGGAGGAGGCAGGATTCCATACATTGACCACAAAGGAAGGCTACGGAAGCTCAAGATGGATTATTCTTGATTACGAGGATGTTGTGGTACACCTGTTCCACAGAGATGAAAGAGAATATTACAATCTTGAAAGATTGTGGTCAGAGTTTGAAAAATTATCAAAGGAGGAAAAATAATGAATATCAAGACAATCGCAACAGAAAAAGCACCCGCAGCAGTAGGTCCATATTCACAGGGTATCAATGCAGGAGATTTCGTTTACACTTCAGGTCAGCTGCCCATTGATCCGTTAACAGGGAAACTTGTCCAGAATGACATTAAAACTGCAACAAGAGTAGCGTTGGACAATGTAAAGGCAGTTCTTGAACAAGGTGGAGCATCCCTGGAAACAGTTGTTAAAGTCACTGTATTTGTAAAGAATATGGAAAATTTTGCTTCAATCAACGAGGTCTATGCTGAATATTTCACCGGTCACAAACCTGCAAGAAGCCTGGTTGAAGTTGCAAGACTTCCAAAGGATGGAGTCATTGAAATAGAGGCGGTTGCAATCGCAAAATAGTTTATGGAGTAAAATGAAGCCAGGACATCTATGTCCTGGCTATTTTGGTGCATAGGGTATTCTGTACATGGGTTTTCTGCTGTTTCTGGACATTCTTTTCTTTCTCTTTCTTTTCTGAAGTATATATACCCTCATAAGGAAATAAGTTGCAATTACGAATATATACCATTTGCTCAACAATTTACCGGGCATTACTGTGAGGGGATCAACATCTACATTTGCTGTGGATAGAATATTGCCTCCTCCTATGATCTTTCCGTCTACAAGATACTCGATCTGTCCGAGTATCTGGCCCTTGTCAATTGGTGCAACAATACTTTCAAAAAGAGTAACCTTCGGTTCAATCATATAGGAATCTGCCAGGGAAATTGGATAGATGATGTCCCTGTCCAGTATTCCAGCAACATATGGTGCATCTCCATCTATAACGGTGATGTTCTCAACAAACTCGTTCATATTGGCAACAGTTGTATTGCTATAATTTTCAAATCCGTAATCGAGAAGCTTTTGGGTGTCCGAGTAGACCATGTTTCCATCTGCTTTCAGAACGACTGCAATAAGTCTCTGACCATTTCTCTCAGCATAGGAGACAAGACAATTCATTGCCTGGGAGGTGTAGCCTGTTTTGACTCCGGATGCATCCTCATAATAAGCCGGAACAAGCGATCCATTCCTGTCAATAAGCTCAGAGCTGAATAGGAGCTTGTTGGTGATTCTGATATGCCTGCTTTCGGTTTTTATATTTGTTGGAGGTATTTCATATGTAACTTTATTGACAATTTCTCTTATTACATCATTTTCCATGGCATATCTTCCGATAAGAGAGAGATCGTAAGCCGATGATATATGCCTGTCATCATGAAGGCCGTTTGGATTTACGAAATTGGAATCAATTGCTCCCAATTCTGAAGCCTTCTGATTCATCATCGATATAAAGTTTTCTATGGTGCCACCTACATGCTTAGCTATTGCAAGTGCTGCGTCGTTGGCAGAAGGCAGTAGAAGAGCATGCAGCAATTGTTCCATGGTAAGTACCTCGCCAGGCTCAAGTGCAATATGACTTCCTTTTGTAAGACTGACAATCTCCTGGTCAATGGTAACCAGCTCATCCAGGGATGAATTCTCCACTGCCAGAATCGCAGTCAGCATCTTGGTAGTACTGGCCGGGTAAAGCTTGAAATGGCTGTTTTTCTGGAACAGTATTTCACCTGTATCATAATCTATCAAGATTGCGCCTTCTCCGTTTATATCGAGTGTTTCCGCAAATACACCTGTTCCAGGTATCAACATAATAATTACACAGATTATCAATATAATTTTTTTCAAATTAAACCACCTCACCTAAAATTTGTATTGCTTGCTGTCTATATAAATTATAACAGAAAAATCTCAATTATTTAAGCTTAACATATAGAAAAAAGAAGGAATTTAAAGATTGAGGTCGAATATAATACTTATGGTAAGCATTTAGCGCATTTATTTTCACAGAGCGGGAGTAAAATGCAAGCATTGCAAATGGGATCAAGATCAACTCACCTAAAAGTTTAGTAAACTCTTCTTATATAATGGCGAATATAATGGCGAAAAATCTTGCCTGATCAAACTACATTTTTTGGAGGGACATGTCATATGGAATTCTTTACAAAAAGAGAACAAATAGCTATACTAAGTGTAGCCGTGGTAATCCTTGCAATTTTTGGAATCAGGATTTTTTCTCAGGAAAAGGAGCCGGAAGCAGCGGTAATGAGAAGTGTGCCCGAAAACCTAATCCTGGAAGATGAGGACAACTTAAATGATAATCTAGAACCTACATTGATAATGGTTCATATAAGCGGACAGGTTTATCATCCGGGAATCTATGAATTAATAGAAGGTGACCGAGTTGTTGACGTGGTTGACCTGGCAGGTGGTTTGACCAAACAGGCTGATTTGGATAGAATAAACTTAGCTAAAAAACTCAGCGATGAGGATAAAATATACATACCGTCCGTAGATGAAGATTTTCCTGTGGAGATTGGGGATATCCAGACATCCGGTGGAACCGGCAAGGTCAATATCAACAATTGTTCCCAACTGGAGCTTGAAAATCTCCCGGGGATAGGTGAGGTGATAGCCAGTAGGGTGGTGGAGTACAGAAAAGACTCCAGATTTCAGAAACCTGAGGATATTATGAATGTATCTGGTATCGGAGATGTAAAATATGAACAGATCAAGGATCTGATAACAGTAAATTGACAAGGAGGCAAATGAAATGGAAGATAGATTGACACAGCTTACCAAGAGCTCCGGCTGAGCGGCTAAAATAGGACCGGATGTCCTGGCACAGGTTCTGTGCCATTTACCAAAAGCTAGCGATAAAAATCTTCTGGTGGGAATTGAATCATCAGATGATGCAGCAGTATATCGAATTAATGAAGAGCTTGCTATAATCCAGACACTGGATTTTTTTACGCCAATAGTTGATGACCCCTACACATTCGGGCAGATAGCTGCAGCAAATTCCCTCAGTGATATTTACGCAATGGGAGGAGAACCCAGGCTGGCTCTAAATATAGTATGCTTCCCTGATTGTCTTTCACCGGATGTACTAACAGAAATTATGAAGGGTGGACACGATAAGGTTGAAGAGGCAGGAGCAATTCTGGTAGGGGGTCATAGCGTATCGGATGATGAACCTAAATATGGACTCTCAGTAACAGGATTTGTGCATCCTGACAAGGTCCAGGCTAACAACACAGCAATACCAGGGGATGTACTAGTTTTGACGAAGCCCCTTGGAATAGGAATTATCACCACCGCAATAAAGGGCGGCCTGGCAGATCAGAAGGCATATGAAAAGGCAGTTTTGTCCATGACAACCCTAAATGTGTACGGCAAAAACGCCATTGATATGACTGACAACATCCATTCAGTTACAGATATAACAGGCTTTGGATTGCTTGGGCATAGTCTGGAGATGGCTGAAGGAAGCAATGTAACAATTAAAATATTAAGCAATGTTGTACCTTATATACATGAAGCGGAGGAATACTCACAGATGGGACTCATTCCAGAAGGAGCCTACAACAACAAAAGATTCATAGGTGACAAGGTACACATAGATGAAACAGTTCCTGAGTTTTTAAGAGACATCCTATACGATCCCCAGACTTCTGGAGGTCTTTTGATATCAGTTGCCAGGGAGAATGTTGACACTCTACTTGAAAATCTTTCAGAATCTCCTATTGAATTTGCAATTATTGGTGAGGTACTCCCAAAACAAGAAAAACAGTTGATAGTTGAATAAAGGGCAGGTGTAAAAATGAATGATATTAATTTATTCAAGATGATACCAAAGGTAGATGAGATATTGGAAAATGGACTTGTCATGGAATTGGACAATCAGGTACCACGTAAAACGGTTGTTGAATCCATAAGATATAAGACAGAGCAAATCAGGATTGCAATAAAAGAAGGAGAAAATTCTGATGTGGTAAAGGCAATGGTCAGAAGACTTCCCAAGGATATAGTGGATTATGCTTTGGAAAAAAATTCATTCAGACTCAAACCGGTCGTAAATGCCACAGGTGTTGTAATTCACACAAACCTGGGACGGTCCCCAATAAATCCTGAGATACTTGAACACATGAAGGAAGTAGCCACAGGCTATTCAAACCTGGAATATGATCTTCAAGGAGGTAGCAGGGGCTCCAGATACTCACACTTGGAGGAAATTATTGCAGATATTACCGGTGCCGAGGCTGCTATGGTGGTTAACAACAATGCTGCGGCTGTTATGCTTGTCCTGAGCACTCTTGCCAAAGGAAAGGATGTAATAGTATCAAGAGGGGAACTTATAGAAATTGGAGGGTCTTTCAGAGTGCCTGATGTTATGGTACAAAGCGGAGCGAACCTGATTGAAGTAGGAACTACAAACAAGACTCATAAAACGGACTATGAATCGGCCATTACAGAAGAGACAGGTGCAATAATGAAAGTCCATACATCGAATTACAGGATAATGGGCTTTACTTCAGCAGTTGATGCATCAGAGCTTCATCAAATGTCAAAAGAATATGGAATACCACTTATTGAAGACCTGGGGAGCGGAGTGCTTATAGATTTATCAAAATATGGCATAACCTATGAACCTACGGTCATGGATAGCCTGGAAAGTGGAGTTGATATAGTTACATTCAGTGGCGACAAGCTTCTGGGAGGGCCACAGGCAGGAGTAATTGTAGGGAAGAAGGAATATATCGACAAAATGAAGAAAAATCCATTGACCAGAGCATTTAGAGTCGACAAGTTCACCATATCAGCCTTGGAGGCTACCTTTAGATACTATCTTGATGAAGAGAAAGCAGTCTCTAAAATACCTACATTGCGAATGCTGACATATCCAATTGGAACCCTCCAGGACAAGGCTGAGAAGCTGCTCGGGATGTTGAAGGAGGAAATGATTCAAAGGGAAGCAGAACTGACTATAGAAGATGAGTTTTCAGAGGTTGGAGGAGGCTCTCTGCCTATGGAAAAACTTCCAACTAGGTGTGTGGTGGTTGACCTGGGTACCAGAAGCACGTCGAAATTTGAAGAGCTTCTAAGGTCACACAGTATCCCTGTTGTAGCCAGAGTATACAAGGACAGGGTATATTTTGATGTTAGGACCATATCAGATTCCGATATGCACATCATCATAGAAGCTGTAAAATCAGCTTTGGAAAGACTATGAAGGAGTGTAACTGATGAAACATTTGATTATAGGAACAGCCGGCCATATTGACCACGGTAAGACGACATTGATCAAGGCTCTTACTGGAAGGGAAACAGACAGATTAAAGGAAGAGAAGGAAAGAGGCATATCCATCGAGCTTGGATTTACCTATTTCGACCTTCCAAATGGGCAAAGAGCTGGAATTATTGATGTGCCGGGGCATGAAAAGTTCATTAGGAACATGCTTGCAGGGGTTATAGGTATCGACATTGTAATGCTTGTAGTGGCAGCAGATGAAGGAATTATGCCTCAAACTGTAGAACACCTTGCCATTCTGGACATGGCAGGAGTAAGCAAGGGGTTTGTAGTTATAACAAAATCTGACATAGTTGAAGATGAGTGGTTGGAGCTGGTGAAGGAAGAAGTGCAGGAAGCAGTAGTGGGAACATTTCTGGAAAACAGCCCAATAATTTCAGTTTCCTCAATAAAAAAGACAGGGATAGAGGATGCAATCAATGCAATACAGGGTATGGCAGGAGAGTTGGAAGACAAGAATATCAACGATATGCCCAGGTTGCCAATAGACAGGGTATTTACCATTTCCGGATTCGGAACAGTGGTTACAGGTACTCTTCTTGCAGGAAAGTTCTCAGTAGGTGACGAGGTTGAAATATTCCCAGTGGGGATAAAGTCAAGAATAAGATCTATACAGGTTCATGATCAGGATTCCAAGGTAGCCTTTGGAGGGCAGAGGGTAGCAATGAATCTTGCTGGCATAAAGAAGGATCAAATTGACAGGGGTAATATCGTAGCGCCTGTAGATTCCATGACTAACACAATGATGCTTGATGTCAAGGTCAGGTTGTTGAAGAATCTTGACAGGGGAATTATGAATCGAACCCGACTTAAATTATATCTGGGAACAGAGGAAATTCTCTGTAGAATGATCCTTCTGGATAAAGAGGTTCTGGAGCCGGGAGAAGAGGCTTACGCTCAACTCAGACTGGAGTCAGAGACTGTTGCAAAGAGAGGAGATAGGTTTATTCTAAGGTTTTATTCACCCATGTTCACAATCGGAGGGGGAGAAGTACTGGAACCAAATCCTGCGAAAAGAAAGAGATTTGATGATGAGGACCTTGAAGAGCTTAGGATAAAGGATGAAGGAGATTTCGGCGATATTGTCGAGCATATGATTCTGGATAAGGCAAAGCTTTATCTTTCAGTGAAGGAGATGGCGAGGGATACATCGATGCTCGAGGAGAATATTCTCCATGAGGTTAAAGAGCTTCAGAAAAAGGGAAGGGTATCACTCTATGAGCTCAGCAAGGACATATATCCTGTCCACAGGGAGCACATCCGTAATCTTGTGGAGTCAATGGAAAAGGTTCTTCAGATATTCCATAAAAAGTATCCCTTGAGGACAGGTGCATCCAAGGAAGAGATGAGAAGCAGATTCCTGCAAAAGGCTAAACCAAAGCTTGCTGAAAATATCATTGACGACCTTGTTGAGAAAGGACACTTCAAGCAGATTGGGAATCTTATATCACTTAAGGATTTCAATCCGGAATATTCTGATGAACAGCAAGAGATAAAAAGAGGAATCATTGGAATTTTTGAAAGTGAAGGCTATATGCCACCCAAGAAAGAGGATTTACTGAACTCCAAATTGGGTAAAAATGAAGAGATAGATGAAATTATCATTGATATGCTGGCAAGGGAAGAGATATTGAGGATAAGTGATGACCTGTTTCTACTGCCTGGGCATCTGGAGACGGCTCGCGAGAAGCTTGTGGAATTCATAGTTGAAAACGGTGGCATAACGGTGGCAGAATATAGAGATTTGATGAATACAAACAGAAAAAACGCAATTGCAATTCTAGAGTATTTTGATCAGATAAGAGTCACCAGAAGAGATGGAGAGAAGAGAGTTTTGGTTAACTGACATTGGGGTGAGGGTATGAGCGGTAGAATACTGATTATAGACAACGACCGGACATTTGTTAGAGGATTGAGATATAGCCTTGAGCAGGATGATTATCGTATTGACATACTTTCCGAGGGAGCCGATACCCTTGACCATATTTCAAAAAAAGATTATAATATGATTCTTATGGAGACAGAGCTTCCAGATACAAATGGGCTGACACTCTGCCAGGATATAAGAAACATTTCATCCGTCCCGATTATATTTATTACATCAGTGAATGAAGATATCAAGAAGATTCTTGCTCTGGAATATGGTGCAGATGATTATCTGGTGAAGCCCTTTAATATTCTTGAGTTGAAGGCAAGGATAAAAGCAGTGCTGAGAAGGATCAATCATAAGGTTTCAGATAATAACAGCAATGTCATTGAGATAAAGGACCTTAGAATCAACTCCGTAGGAAGGAAAGTCACAAGAAATAATAAGAGTATATCCCTTACAGGTAAAGAGTTTGACTTGTTGTATGTCCTTGCCTCAATGCCAGGCAAGGTATACACCAGGGAGGAATTGCTGGAGAAGGTTTGGGGTTATGCCTATTATGGTGATTTGAGAACTGTAGATGTGCATATAAGGAGAATAAGGGAAAAGATTGAAAAGGACCCCAAGGCTTCTGAATATGTACTGACAAAATGGGGGGTAGGGTATTTCTTTAAGGAAAATTAGGATTGATATATTTGCTGGTTTCGTGTATAATGGCTCTTGTAGCCATATGGGAGTAGAGGAGTTCTGGTGGGCTCTCTGGTCTTCAAAACCAGCGCGGGGCGTTAAGAGCGTCCTGGGTGAGTTCGATTCTCACATACTCCCGCCATAGAAAAACAGCGCCCTGAGGGCGCTTTTTTATTCATTGGGGACATTGCTTAGTTTATCCATCAACAGTTCTACACATCGATCAAGAAGAGCCGACAAGCTATCAGTCGGTACGGAGCCTTGAACTGTGTTTGGATTACCGCCACCCTTTAGATTGAATTCAGAGGAAAGAGCTTTATACAAGTTTCCCAGATCCAGGTCAATATCCCTGGATTTGTTTATCATAAACTGTCCAAGACCTTCATTTGAGATGCCGTAAATTTGTATGACCCTTGCATTCTCATTTGAAATATAACTGCCAAGTTGGCTGAGTTCCTTGAAATTGTAATGGTCGTAAAGCTTTTTTATTATAGATATATCTTTGAATTTACTTGAGCCCGCCATCAGATGAGTGCTTCTCATTTCAATAATTTCACTTTTAACGTCTCTGGATTCCTTCTCAAGCAAAGATTTATCCTGAATTAGCTTTTGTACCTTCTGTTCAATTCCATCATCTGCAGATGAGAACATACCTGCAATTGACCTTACAGACTTGAACTTGGAGCTGTAGTCTTCTATTGCCCTTTGACCACATAGAAACTGAACTCTAAGAATTCCCTTATAGTGTTCCCATTTGGTGATCTTAAGCAATCCCAGTTCTCCGGTGTGGTTTACATGAGTTCCACCACAGGGAGAATAGTCAAAACCATCAATTTCAACAACTCTAATATTGTCAACTACAGATGGAGGTTTTCTAACCGGGAGAAGCTTAACTTTTTCCTGGTCAACAAAGTAGGACTTAACCTTGAAGTTTGACTGGATAATTTTATTGCATAGAAGCTCAGATTTTTCGGCCTCATCTTCTGTCATATCAGAAAGGGTTACATCGATGGAGGAATAGTCCTTGCCAAGATGAAAGCTAACTGTTTCACCGCCCATTAGGTTATAAAGCACACCGGATAGAAGATGCTGGCCTGTATGCTGTTGCATCATATCCATCCTGTGGTCGGATTCGATGGACATATGTAGCTTTTGACCTGAAATATCTGATTTGAGAACATGAATTAAATTTCCACCTTTTTCAGTTGTTTCAAGCACTTTTTTTCCATTTATGGTGCCTACATCACCAGGTTGTCCACCGGACATATCAGGGTAGAATATTGTCTTGTCAAGAATTACGTGAAACTTGCCGTTCTTCCGCTCCTTTTTAATAATAGAAGCGTCTGCCTCATAAAGATATGGGTTATCCCAATATAGCTTTCTAGTCATTCAAAGCACCACCTTAAAATTTGTAATTTTGAATATTTAAATTGGTAAGAACAATTTCTGTGTTATAATTAATCATATTATATACCAATAAAACAGAAATATAAAGAGCATAGGAGATAATACATGAAGCGACCTGCCTTGATGCCAGGGATGCTATTTGCGGTAGGTATCCTGACATCCTATTATTTCAGAATTCCATCTGAGCTTGTGTTGATTTTATCAGCTTTTCTTGTCTTGTATTGGATATTTTCCTTATGTAAAGGCAAGTATTCCAATTTTATCCTTGTAGGTTTAGTATTTCTCTTGGCCGTACTATTCACCAATGAAAGACTCCTTTCTGAAATTTCTGCCTATCGTGGTGAAGACAGTCTTTTTACTGGGACTGTTAACAGAGTCTATGAAAAGGAGGATTATTACAGCTACGATATAAATCTTGCTAGTATCAACAGCATGAGAATCCAAGAGAAGGTGAGAATGAACCTTTACAATGCAGAGCCTATGATTCCCGGGACAGTAGTCTCTTTTAAGGGGAAGGCGGAAGAACCGGCGTATAACACAAATCCCGGGCTATTCAATTATAGACAATACTTGCTTACCAAAGATATCAGGAATATTGTCAGAGTAAATGAAGCAACCTTAAATACAAATATGGATTCAATGGACTTTGGATATAGAATTCAAAATGCCTTTAATGAAAGGATAGACAGGGTTTTTTACGAAGAATTGTCACAGGAAAATGCCGGGATTATGAAGGGACTCCTGACAGGGGACAAGAATGATTTACAGGCGGAATACGAGGTTTATAGAGATCTTGGTATTGCTCATATTCTTGCGATTTCAGGATTACATATTGGAATAATATCCGGGTTTTTAATGCTCCTTTTATCTTTTTCAGGAGTGAAAAGGCAATTTTCAATCCCGGTAACATTGGTGGCAATATGGATCTTCGGATACCTTATAGGATATCCTGAGTCAGCTTTGAGAGCTGTAGTGATGCTGACTCTGCTAATGTTATCAAAGCTCATTCACAGGCCGACGGATCCAGTCAACATACTGGCGGTTTCATTTTTAATAAGTCTTCTAATTAACCCCTTCTGGGTTTTCAGCATTGGGTTTCAGTTATCATATGGAGCAACGATATCCCTTGTCTGTATTGTACCCTGGATTTTGGAGATGCTATATCCCCTTAAGGGTAAAGTTGCAAGATCACTTGCAGCTGTTGCTGCAGTAAATATTGGGATACTTCCCTTGCAGGGCTATTATTTCAATCAGATGCCTGTTATGGCATTGCTGTCAAATTTGATTCTAATTCCATTGGCAACAATCAATCTCATTTTGGGGTTTATAATGCTACTTATACCGGTTGTTGGACCTTTACTCCAAATTCTTCTGGACCTGCAGAGGTTTATTGTAGGTATAATCAATATGATTCCCATCAGCCCCATATCACTTTCCTCGCCGGAGCCCTATCACGTGGCAGCATACCTTGTGTTTTTGATTGCGGTTTTAAGGTGGAGGGAACTTGCATATGTAGGTCAAAATATAAGAAAAACTGTAGTTGTATTTCTTTTAATGATTATCTTAATGAATTTGATGGCTTACAATGAAGACAAGCCTACAGAAATACATTTTATAGATGTGGGGCAGGGGGATTCCGCCCTTATCAGGACTGCTGATAAAAATTATCTTTTAGATACCGGCGGAGCGGTATTCGGAAGCTATGACCCAGGTAGCTCCATAACGCTTCCTTATTTGGAGAAACAGGGAATAAGAAAGCTGGATGGAATCATCATAAGTCATTTCCACGAAGATCATTACAAGGGAGCCCTCGCTGTACTGGACAATCTGAAAGTAGATTCCATGTATGTGAACGGTGAGATTTCAGATGAAGAGATGGCTTATAAGGTTAGAGAAAAGAACATACCAGTGTATATTATGTCACAGGGCGGCAGAATTGATATGGACCACGAGAACAGCCTGGAATGCATATGGCCATCCAGCAGCCAAACCTATACCAATGAAAACAATAATTCGCTGGTGCTGCTGTTAAAGAGCAAAGGCAGGAGCATTCTTTTCACAGGCGATATTGAGGAGCAGGTCGAGGGAAAAATCAATTTAGATAGCGCAAAATATTTGGATATATTGAAGGTAGCACATCATGGAAGTGATACTTCATCCTCCCAGTCATTTATATCCATTACTTCTCCTGCAAACAGCATAATATCAGCGGGAAGAAACAATACCTTTGGACATCCACATGAGTCGGTGTTACGGATACTTGAAGAAGAAGGTAGCACAATTTACAGAACTGACAGGGCAGGTCTAGTAAAAGTTCTTCTTAAATCAGAAGAAATGGAAATATTGCCATATGGCAGTCCATTCTATCAGGAAAGTCCAATTGATTTTATTCAGCGTTATGGACTCGCATTGAGCTTAATGCTGATATATTATATACTGTCTTATATGGAAGTACGCGCATACGCAAAATTGGAGGAAAACAATCATGAAATACCAGGAATATTCTAGATTCATTGAAAAAGAAAATATCAACCCTGTATATATTTTTACAGGTGATGAAACTTATCTTTTGGACAAGGCAGTGGAACACACAATTCAGAAATTCATGACATCTGATGGAAGGACATTAAACCTTTCCTACCTGGATGGCAAATTTTCAGGACTTGATGAACTTAAGGCAAGCTGTGAGACATTGCCATTTATGTCTGAGAGAAGAGTCATAGTCCTTAGAAATCCTGAACTATTGGCTGACAGGGATAGTGATTCCGATGAGTTGATAGGGTATATTAAAAGGCTTGGCAATCACCAGTTGTTGATAATAAATGACAGGGATGGCAAACTAAAGAAAAATTCCAAAATATACAGGTATCTTAATAAAATCGGCAGTGCAGTCCAGTTTGAAAAGCTGAGGGGAAAGGAACTGACGGATTGGGTAAAAAAACAGCTTGCTGAAAATAACAGGGAAATGTCGTTTGCAGATATGAATTATTTCATTCAGCAAAGCAGCTATTCAAGTCGCAATATAACCACCACTTTGTATGACCTGAAAAATGAAATAAAGAAGCTGTCAGATTATTCTGGAGGCAAAAGCATCGATAGATCTACACTTGAACGGGTTCTTATTAAGACATTGGACAAGAATATATTTGATTTTCTTGGCGCGGTAGGGAAAAAAGATCCTGACAGAGCTATGGAAATATTCAATGAAATATACCTTATGAATGAACCTGTACCGAGAATCCTGTTTATGATAAGCAGACAGTTCAGATTGCTCCTTGGATATGTAGTGTATAGGGAGAAAGGATATGGAGCTGGAGAAATACAGGAGAAGCTTCGTATAAAGCCATATGAATTCGGGAAAATCTCTGTACAGGGAAATCAGATGAGTCAGAAACGACTAAGAGAAATACTTGAGGACATACTTGAGACTGATAGGAAGCTCAAAACCTCATCATCAGACCAAAGACTGGAAATGGAAATGCTTATAATAAGATTGACATCGGGAATGTAAATTGGAAAAATAAAAAAAAGAAAAAACTTCGGTTTAGCCGAAGTTTTTATTATAGTGCTTTATTAAGTGTCTTTGTCAAACGACCTACTTTTCTTGAAGCTGCATTCATATGGATTACATTTTTGTGTGCTGCTCTCTTAAGCTTCTTATCAATGACCTTCAACAATGCACTCGCCTCGTCGAAATTTTCGTTGGCTACAGCACTCTCAAATTTCTTAATATATGTCCTAATCTCAGTTTTCTTACTCTTGTTCAAGGCAGTTTTTTTAGCGGTTACAAGAATTCTTTTTTCAGCTGATTTTATATTTGCCACGATTTCACCTCCTCTAATCTAACAAAAGATATTGTACCATGTCATAAATCAAATTGCAAGAGAAAAATAACCCTGTATCTGGGGTTGAATGGCCTCCGGAGAATAATTATTTCCTAAAGGGAGGATAGTTGTCATTGATTTAAGGCTTATTAATGGTATAATATTCTTGGACATAAATCAAGTGTTTTTGAGTGAAATTAAGGGAAAAATGCGGGAGGCGCCGGAATGAGTGACAACAACAACGTAAAAAGAGAAAAAAATGAGGCTTTTGAGTGGGTAAAGAGTATAGCAGCAGCCATAGTAATAGCCTTGATAATAAAGACGTTTATTTTCAACACAACCTATGTACTTGGGAATTCCATGTACCCAACCCTTCAGGAAAAGGACAGACTGTTTGCCCTTAAGGTTCCATTGTATTTTCATGGACCTGAAAGAGGGGATGTTATAGTACTGGAAGCTCCTGATAATCCCGGGAAGGACTATATTAAGAGAGTAATAGGAATCTCAGGAGATAAAGTCCATATTTCAGATGGAAGGGTGTATGTAAATGGCGAGCTTCTGGAAGAGGACTACCTGATTGGGGATTCTTATACACACACCTATCAGGAAAATATATGGATAATTCCTGAAGGGGATGTATTTGTCCTTGGGGACAATCGAACCGAAGGAGCAAGCAAGGACAGTCGTTACTTCGGAACCATATCCCTTGGTAAGATAAAGGGTATAACACAGTTCAGGTATTATCCAATCGATAACAGATTCGGTACTATAGAATAGCCTCCTTGAGGTTAGCCTTACGATTAAATCAGATACTAGGAGGAAAATTATGCATATAAAACAGGAAAACATAAGAAACTTTTCCATAATAGCCCATATAGACCATGGGAAGTCTACACTTGCCGACAGATTGATTGAAATGACAGGAATGCTCACATCCAGAGAGATGCATGAGCAGGTTCTTGACAATATGGACCTTGAGAGGGAAAGGGGCATAACAATAAAACTAAAGGCTGTAAGACTTGTGTATAAGGCGAAGGACGGTCAGGAATACGTACTTAACCTTATTGATACTCCGGGGCATGTCGACTTTAATTACGAGGTATCCCGGTCGCTTGCAGCGTGTGAGGGTGCTGTCCTGGTTGTGGATGCAACACAGGGGGTTGAAGCACAGACCCTTGCGAATGTATATCTTGCAATTGAGCAGAACCTTGAAATATTGCCGGTCATTAACAAAATTGACCTGCCAAGTGCACGACCAGAGGAAATAATTGAAGAAATTGAGGATATTATAGGGATTGAAAGCCAGGATGCTCCGTTGATATCAGCCAAGGACGGATTGAATGTGGAACAGGTTCTAGAGGCAATAGTAAAAAAGGTTCCAGCGCCACTTGGTGATCCAAAAGCATCTTTGAAGGCGTTGATTTTTGACTCTTATTATGACAGCTACAAGGGAGTTACCTGTTACATAAGAGTATTTGAAGGACAGGTAAAACCTGGCATGATGGTAAAAATGATGGCCACGGGAAAAAGCTTTGAAGTTATTGAGGTTGGTGTAAATACTTCCAAGCATGTACCTCTCGACAGTCTCAGCGCAGGAGAGGTGGGTTATCTGACTGCAAGTATAAAGAATGTCAAGGAAGCAAGGGTAGGAGACACCATCACCGGCTTAAAGAACCCGACAATCAAAGCACTTCCTGGATACAAAAAAGTTATCCCAATGGTATATGCAGGAATTTATCCTGCAGAAGGCGAAGATTTCAACACAGTAAGGGATGCACTGGAAAAGCTTCAGGTAAACGATGCAGCCCTCGTGTTTGAACCTGAGACATCAGTTGCCCTAGGATTCGGATTCCGATGCGGATTTCTTGGGTTACTGCATATGGAAATCATGCAGGAAAGACTTGAAAGGGAATTTGATCTGAACATCATTACTACAGCACCAAGTGTAATTTATAGAGTAGCCAAAACCAATGGTGAGGTAACAGAAATACAGAATCCATCCAATCTCCCTCCACAGGCAGAGATTGAGTATATGGAGGAGCCAGTTGTTTCAGCATCAATTATGACCCCTACAGAATATGTTGGTGCAATAATGGAACTTTGTCAGAACA
Source organism: Bacillota bacterium (assembly GCA_051744365.1). GTDB lineage: Bacteria > Bacillota > Clostridia > Tissierellales > Tissierellaceae > Gudongella. The sequence continues at coordinate 34,199 of JBNJCX010000001.1, read as the reverse complement.
AGAGAGGAAACTTCAAGAATATGGAATACCTTGAAGAGACCAGAGTAGTTCTTCACTATGACCTTCCATTGAATGAGGTTATCTACGACTTCTTTGATGCTCTTAAATCAAAGACAAGGGGATATGCATCATTTGATTATGAATTGAAGGGATATCAAAAGAGCGAGCTTGTAAAAATGGATATTCTCATAAACGGAGAACTTGTAGATGCATTTTCCCTTATTGTGCACGAGGATAAGGCCTATGAAAGAGGAAGACTAATCGCAGAAAGACTTGTGGATGTTATACCCCGTCATCAGTTTGCAGTTCCAATCCAGGCAGCCATCGGAACAAAAATAATAGCCAGGGAGACAATTAGAGCCTTGAGAAAAGACGTACTTGCAAAATGCTATGGTGGAGATATATCAAGGAAGAGAAAACTTCTGGAAAAGCAGAAGGAAGGAAAGAAGAGGATGAGACAGATAGGCTCCGTTGAGGTTCCTCAGGAGGCATTCCTGACCGTCCTTAAGTATGATGAGAAATAGTTGAAGGAAAGTCCCGGTGACTTTCCTTTGTTTTGCCTAAACCCAATTTGGAGGAATATATGAAATCAATGGGATTGTATATACACATACCTTTTTGTGAAAGAAAATGTTATTATTGTGACTTTACTTCCATTGCTGGCAATATGGAACTTATGAAAAAATATGAAGGGTATTTAATAAAGGAAATAGGGCTTCTATCAGATAAATATGGTGATTGCAAGGTTGAGACGATTTTTATCGGAGGAGGCACGCCTTCAGTACTTCATGGAAAAAGTATAGCCAACATTATGAAAGTAGTAAAGGAAGGTTTCAATATCAGCGATTCACCTGAGATAACAATTGAGGTAAATCCTGGAACAATAACCTATGAAAAGGCAGCCTTTTACAAGACATCGGGAATTAACCGCATAAGCATGGGAATACAGTCAATGAATGACAGCAGCCTAAGACTTATAGGAAGGATACACAGCAAGGAACAGGTTTTTTCTACTGTCCAGATCCTTAGAAAAGCAGGATTTTCGAATATAAACGGAGATGTAATGTTCGGACTTCCACATCAGACCAAGGAAGATTTTGAAGAGACATTGAGAGAAGTTATCGAGCTTAATCTTGAACATATTTCAATGTATGGATTGATTCTTGAGGAGAATACGTTGCTATATAATTGGTATGGGAAAGGTCTTATAAATATCCCAGACGAAATAGATGAAAGAACCATGTACCACAGGGGAATAAGACTACTCAATGAAAATGGTTATAACCAATATGAAATTTCAAACTTTGCAAGAGATGATTTTAAATGCAGACACAACCTGGGTTACTGGAAGTTAAGGCCATATATAGGTGCCGGGTTGTCAAGCCACTCTTCAATGAACAACATCAGATACTGGAATGTTTCAAGCTTTAAAGACTACTTCAGCATGATTGACGATGGCAGCCTGCCGATAGGAGGGGAGGAGTCCATAAGCCCTGGTCTGCAGGAGTCGGAGTACTTGATTCTAGGTATAAGGCTAACCGAAGGAATCTCATTGGATGACTATGAAAAAAGATTTGGCCAGTCATTTATGGGTAAATACAAAAGTGTTGTGGATAAACATATTGCCTCAGGTTTGCTTAAGTATTCTGAGGGAAAGATAGCCCTTACAGATAGGGGTCTTGACCTTAGCAATCTGGTTGAGGTGGATTTTCTGCCATAGAGGTCAAAAACTATTGACAAATACCTGTAAGGATGTTAATTTATATATAGGATTAGCACTCGGCATAGTTGAGTGCTAACAATTATCCAGGAGGATTAAGAGGTGATACTATGTTGGATGACAGAAAAATGAGAGTATTGTACGCTATTATCGACAGCTATATAGCCACTGCTGAACCAATAGGTTCAAGAACGATATCAAAGTCACATGATCTTGGCGTAAGTTCAGCTACAATAAGAAATGAAATGTCAGATTTGGAAGAACTGGGATATCTTAACAAAACTCACACCTCATCAGGAAGGATTCCATCGGACAAGGCATACAGACTATATGTTGACAGTCTGACCCAGCTCGATAACAACAGTATAAATAACAAACAGAAGCAGGAAATCAGAAAAGCGCTGGAGAGGGAAAATGAAGAGCTGGATCAGCTTATTCAGAATTCTGCAAAACTTTTATCGCAGATAACAAGCTATACAGCCCTGGCGTTGTCACCACAGATAAAGGAAACAAGGATAAAACATGTTCAGCTATTGCCGATTGGTGAAAAACAGGTTCTGCTGATTTTGGTAAATGAAAGCGGAATCGTCAAAAATACAGTATTTCATACCGACCAGACAATACCTGAGAATCAATTGACTGCAATAACCAACATGCTCAATGAAAGACTCAAGAATAAAGCCTTGAATCTAATGAATAGGGATTCTCTGAAGGGTATGTTTAATGAGTTCTATGAATACAAAAAAGAAATTGAAAAGTTGATTCCCATAATAAACAAGTCAGTGGAAAGTTTGGATGAAATTGATCTTTACGCAGACGGTATCGGCAGACTTTTGAGTTTTCCGGAATACAAGGATATAGAAAAGGTAAGGTCCATTATGACATTTATTGAAGACAAGGACCAGCTTATGGATATCCTGTTGATGGATTCAATATCCAAGGATATACACATCAGCATAGGGCAGGAAAATATTTACGACCCATTGAAGGATTGCAGCATAATAACCGCAACCTACAAGTTGGAAGGTGAGACTGTTGGCAAGATAGGAATTATCGGACCAACCAGAATGGATTATCTCCGGCTTATAAAAATACTGAGGATATTCTCTGAAAATATTTCCGAGATTATTTATAACTATAATGGAAGCGTCAAGAGGTGATTAAGATATGACTAAAGAAAAAAATGAAAAAATGGAGGAAGATAAGGGCTTCAGGAAAGATGAAGAAATTGAACCCGAGATTCTTCAGAGGGAAGAGGAGGAGGATCCGATTTTTAAGTCAAAGGCAATGCTTGAAGAAAAAGAAAATGAAATTCTGGATCTGAGCAATAAGCTGACAAGATTACAGGCGGATTTTCAAAATTTCAAAAGAAGGACTGAGAAGGACAAGGAACAATCAATAAACTATGGAATAGAGTCGGTAATCATTGACCTTCTACCCGTGGTAGATAATTTTCAACGCGCCATGGAAGCCCAGGAGGACAAGGAGAGCAGCTTCTACAAGGGAATTGAAATGATAGAGAATCAACTTATGGAGGTAATGAAAAAGAATTCCGTAATGGAAATTGAAGCCTTGGACAATGAATTTGATCCTATTCTCCATCATGCAGTATCAGCCATTGAAAGCGATAAGGAGGCTGGTACTGTTATAGAGGTTCTACAAAAAGGATATATGCTCAAGGATAAAGTAATCAGACCATCCGTGGTCGTTGTAGCAAAATAATTCAAGGGGGAATAAAACATGAGTAAAATAATTGGAATTGATTTGGGGACAACAAACTCTGCTGTTGCAGTAATGGAAGGTGGAGAAGCAGTAATAATACCTAATGCGGAGGGAAACAGGACGACACCTTCAGTTGTGGCTTTTACAAAGGATGGAGAGCGACTAGTGGGAGAAACTGCCAAAAGACAAGCAATAACAAATCCAGAAAGAACAGTCCTTTCGATCAAGAGACAAATGGGAACTGATCATAAGGTAAAGATTGGTGAAAAAACCTACAGTCCTGAGGAAATATCAGCAATGATTCTTCAAAAAATAAAGGCTGATGCTGAAAGCTATCTTGGAGAAACTGTAACAGATGCTGTAATTACAACTCCCGCTTATTTTACAGACAGTCAGAGACAGGCAACCAAGGATGCTGGCAAGATTGCAGGACTTAATGTAAAAAGAATCATAAACGAGCCTACGGCAGCGGCTCTTTCATATGGACTTGACAAAGAGCAGGGACAGCATAAAATTATGGTATTTGACCTGGGTGGTGGTACCTTTGACGTATCTATTCTAGAACTTGGAGATGGTGTATTCGAAGTACTTGCAACTAGAGGAAACAACCACCTAGGTGGCGATGATTTTGACAACAAACTCATAGATTATATTGCAGAGCAATTTAAGAAGGAGAATGGAGTTGATATTAAAGCTGACAGGATGGCGCTTCAAAGATTGAAAGAAGCAGCCGAGAAGGCAAAAAAAGAGCTTTCCACAACAAAAACATCCAACATCAATCTTCCTTTTATCACTGCAACTGCTTCAGGACCATTACATCTGAATATGGATATAACCAGAGCTAAATTTGATGAGTTGACATCAGATCTTGTAGATATGACTATCGAGCCAGTAAAGGCAGCCTTAAAGGATGCAGGGGTGGTTGCATCAGATATTGAAAAGGTACTTCTTGTTGGTGGATCAACCAGAACTCCATCAGTTCAGGATGCGGTTAAGAAACTTATAGGAAAAGACCCACAGAAGGACATAAATCCTGATGAGAGTGTAGCTCTTGGAGCTGCTATTCAAGGAGGTGTTCTGAGCGGAGAAGTGAAGGACCTATTACTTCTTGATGTTACACCACTATCATTGGGTATTGAAACACTTGGTGGAGTAACTACCAAACTGATAGACAGGAATACAACAATACCTACAAAAAAATCTCAGGTATTTACTACAGCATCTGACAACCAGACCTCAGTTGATATTCACGTATTGCAGGGAGAACGACAGATGGCCAGTGATAATGTTACTCTTGGAAGATTCCAGTTGACTGGCATACCACCTGCACCAAGAGGAGTACCACAAATTGAAGTCACCTTTGACATAGATGCCAATGGTATAGTAAATGTAAGTGCAAAGGATCTCGGAACCGGTAAAGAGCAGAAAATTACCATCACTGCATCAACAAAGCTTTCTGAAGATGAAATAAAGCAGAAAGTGAAGGAAGCAGAGAGATTTGCTGAAGAAGACAGGTTGAAGAAAGAGAAGATAGAAGTCAGAAACAGCGGAGATTCAATTGTTTATCAGACTGAGAAGACTCTCAAGGATCTTGAAGACAAGATTGATGCTGATGAAAAAGCCAAGGTTGAGGAAAAACTTGAAGCCCTTAAGAAATCTCTTGAAGGAGATGACATTGAGGACATAAAAACCAAGACTGAGGAACTGACAAACGAGTTCCATGCTATTTCACAGAAACTATACGAGACTAAACAAGATCAAGGACCTCAGGAAGAGCAGGGAACTGATGATGACGATGTTGTGGATGCTGACTATGAAGTTGTTGACGAAGACTAGTTTTTAACATAACATATTGAGAGAGTCTTCAAAATGTTTTTTTCAAAATCAAAGCTAAACCTCCCAGGTTTAGCTTTGATTCATGATATTAAAGGGAAGTTGGTGTATGGTAGTGAGAGACTTTTATGAAATATTGGAAATATCAAAGGATGCTGAACAGGATGATATAAAAAAGGCGTACAGGAAACTTGCAAAAAAGCATCATCCGGATCTTAATCCAAACAATTTAGAGGCTGAGCAGAAATTTAAAGAAGTAAATGCGGCATATGAGATACTAAGCGATCAGGATAAGAGAGCAAGATATGACAGATATGGACATGCTGGTGTTGACCCTCAGGCTGGCACACGTGATTTCGGCGGATTTGGGGATGTCTTTGATGATTTGTTCGATGTTTTCGGAGGCTTCGATCGAAGAAGTACAAACAGAAGAAGATCTGGTCCTGTAAGAGGTGCTGATATCCAGCAGGGAATCACACTAGAATTCAAGGAAGCTGCTTTTGGCGTGGAAAAGGAAGTACAGGTCAGAAGATACGAAACCTGTGAAACATGTGGTGGCTCGGGTGCCAAACCAGGAACTGAAAAGACAACCTGTCCAAAATGCCATGGTTCAGGAGAAATAAGATATGCTCAACAGACTCCTTTTGGCCAATTTGTTCAGGTGGGTGTTTGTGACCAATGTGATGGAACCGGAGAGATAATTCAACAAAAGTGTGAGACCTGCAATGGAAGTGGCAAGGAATTAAAGACAAGAAAAATTAACGTTAAAATACCCGCAGGTGTTGATAACGATTCTGTGATGACGGTTAGAGGCGAAGGGCACAGTGGAGAAAAGGGTGGACCTTCTGGGGATCTCTATCTATATATTTCTGTAAAAGAGGATCCTGTATTTACAAGAAAGGGAACAAACCTTTATGTGAATATCCCAATAACCTTTGCTCAGGCAACACTGGGATCTGAAATTGAGATTCCTACACTTGAAGGAAATGAGATCTATACAATACCGGCAAGCACTCCATCAGGGAGCAGGTTCAAGCTGAAGAACAAAGGTGTGGCAAATGTAAGGGGTCTTGGGAAAGGTGATTTGATTTTCTCCGTGGATGTTATAATACCAAAGAATCTGACTGAAAAACAAAGAGAACTATTACTTGAATATTCAAAGGAAATGGGAGAAAACTATAAAGTTCCAGAGAAAAAAGGATTTTTCAAAAAGGTAAAGGATATATTTCAGGAGATCAAATCAGAGTAGCCTGAGATATAATGCAGATTATAATCGACAACCACCCTGGTGGTTGTTTTTTGTTGGCTGGTAAGCTGCCTGAGTTTGGGGTATAATATGATGGAGAAAAAAGAAGGAAGTGATCGGATGAAGTGGCTTGAGATAATAGTTAAGACAACACCTGAAAATGAGGATATCGTAAGCGGGATACTCTACGATAATGGTGCAACCGGGCTGACAATAGAGGATCCCAATGATATAGTTGAGCTGGAAAAGGCTAAGGATGCTTGGGATTTCATTGAACCAGAGCTTATTAAAACTGGTAAAAATGAAATAGTGATAAAGGCTTATTACTCTGAGGCAGAAAATCTGGAAGCTATACTTGAGGATATAACAACAAAAATAAAAACGGGTGGACTCGGTGTGATTCTGACAAGTAAAGTGGATGAGAGCGATTGGGCAGAAAATTGGAAAATCCATTACAAGACCACGAGAGTAGGAGAAAATATTATTATCAAGCCATCCTGGGAGGAGTACAGTCCAAAACAGGGAGAAATTGTAATTGAACTTGATCCGGGAATGGCTTTTGGAACTGGTTCACATGAGACAACAGTTATGTGTGCAAAAGCTCTTGAAAAACATGTATCTCCAAAGACAACTGTATTTGATGTTGGCTGTGGAAGTGGAATACTGGGGATAATCGCAGCAAAACTCGGCGCAGGTAGAGTGCTGGCTATAGACCTTGATCCCATGTGTGTTAAAGTGACGAAGGAAAATGCGGTTATTAATCAGGTTGACGAGACTCTACATGTGGAGGAAGGAAATCTTCTCAATATGGTGGATGAGAAGGCCGACGTAATTGTTGCAAATATAATAGCTGAAGTTATTGTGGATATTATTCCCGGCCTTGGGGACCATCTAAAGAAAGAAGGGATATTCATTGCCTCAGGAATTATTGAGAGCAAGGCGGAAAAGGTAAGAAGCACTTTGGTTGGCAATGGATTTATAATAATTGATTTGGAGATTATGAACGGTTGGGCCGCAATTACATCCAAAAAGGTGATATAATGCATAGATTCTTTACTGACAACAAGATTGATGATAATGGCATGCTGGAAATTCAAGGTGGCGATGTAAAGCATATCCGGGACGTACTGAGAATACAATCGGGTGATTTGATTCAAATAGTAACTGAAAACAAGGCTTACTTATGCGAAATCAGTCAACTGGGCAGGAATGAAGTATCAACAAGGGTCATTAAGCCAGTTGAAGGGAGTCATGAATCCCCCGTTGATATTAACCTTTTTCAGGGACTGCCCAAAAGCACAAAGATGGAGACAATACTTCAGAAGTGCACCGAAGTTGGTGTTATAGGTTTCTACCCCCTAATAACTGAAAGAACAATCATAAAATTAAAGGATGAAAAAAAAGAATCCAGAAAACTGGAAAGATGGCACGCTATAGTGATGGAGGCTGCCAAGCAGTCAAAAAGAGATAGGATACCGAAGGTGCATCCGGTGATAGACTTTAGTCATCTTGGAGATTATCTGAAGAGAGGCATAACTTTGGTACCCTACGAAGCTGCAGTGAATAATGGAATCAAAGAGGTTTTGAAAACCATTGAAAAGCCTGAAACTATCAATATAGTAATCGGACCTGAGGGAGGATTTGAAGAAGAAGAAATTCAGAAACTCATAGGGATGGGTGCAAGGATAGTTTCCCTTGGTCCAAGGATACTGAGAACAGAGACTGCAGGGATGGTAGCAGTGGCTATTGTACAGTATGAATATGGAGATTTAGGAGTGATTTAATGAATTCAGTTGCTTTCCATACCTTAGGATGTAAAGTCAATCAATACGAAACTGAGGCTATGGAAGAGATGTTTGAGAAAAATGGATACAGAATAGTTGGTGAAGAGGACTATTCTGATATTTATGTTATAAATACATGCACCGTTACGAACCTGTCAGACAGAAAATCCAGACAATTCATAAGGAAATCCAGGAAAAACAATCCTGGAGCTATTGTTGCTGTGGTTGGGTGTTATTCACAGGTATCTCCTGAAGAGGTGGAGAAAATTGAAGGTGTAGATGTTATTATCGGTACAAGTGAAAGGTTCAGGATAGTTGAACTTTGTGAAGAGGCTGCATCCACAAAGAGAAGGATAAACATTGTAAGACCTGTAAAAACCTATAAGGAATTTGAAAGAATAAATATTGATGAAATAAAATCCAGGACAAGAGCATTTGTAAAAATCCAGGATGGCTGCAACCAATTCTGCAGCTACTGCATCATACCCTATGCAAGGGGCCCCATAAGAAGCAGGGAATATGATGATATCGAAGCAGAGGTCAAAAAGCTTTCCCAAGCCGGCTTCAAGGAAATTGTCCTCACTGGGATTCATGTGGCATCCTATGGAAAGGACCTGAAGAAAGAGTCCCTGAGTGAAGTAATTGATAAGATAAGCCTTATTGAGGGTATTGAGAGAATAAGACTGAGTTCATTGGAACCTACTCTGATAGATAAAGATTTTATGGAAACAATGACAAAGAGCCCTAAAATCTGCAACCATTTTCATCTTTCTCTGCAGAGTGGATCAGACAGTGTCCTTAAAAGAATGAACAGAAAATACAACACAGAAGATTACAGGGAAAGGGTTCGTCTTATCAGGAAATTTTTGCCTGATGCAGGTATCACGACAGACATAATTGTAGGATTTCCGGGGGAAACAAATGATGAATTTCAGGAAACAATGGACTTTGTTGTGGAAATAGGGTTTTCAAGGATACATGTTTTCAAGTATTCCCCAAGAAAAGGGACTCCTGCAGCAACCATGGAGAATCAGATTCACGGGGAGACGAAGAACAGGAGAAGCGAGCTACTAATTGCCTTGGGAGAAAGACTTTCAAAGGAATTCAACCAAAAATACCTTGATGAAATGGAGGATGTACTTTATGAAGAGCATACAAAAAAAGACAAGGGTGTTTATGAAGGCTATACCTCCAATTATATTCGAGTCAGGACTCCTTCCCCTGAGAATTTAATTGGCAAAATAAAGAATACCAGGCTTTACGAAATAAACGGTTCATTTATTGGGGGAACCATTTAAGAAGCAAAAAGGAGGTGTTAATTATGGAATGTTTGTTTTGCAGCATAGCAAATAAGGATATACCCAGTGATCTTATATTTGAGGATGAGCATGTGGTGGCGTTCAAAGATATAAATCCACAGGCACCTGTTCACTTTCTCGTAGTACCTAAGGTTCATATTAAATCTCTGGATTATATTTCAGAGGAGAATGATGCCCTAATTTCACACATTTTCAGATTGATTCCAAAGCTTGTGAAGGAGCAGGGTGTTGAAAAAGGCTACAGGGTAGTAAACAATTGTGGACCTGAAGGAGGGCAGACTGTAGACCACCTTCATTTCCATGTTTTGGGGAAAAGAGAGATGTTGTGGCCACCAGGTTAAAAATAGTTGAAATAATCTTCTATATAATGTATAATGACTAAGTGTGCAAGCCATACTCTTGGCAGTATTGTAACACTCTTATAGTTGAGAGGGGAGGGGAAGGATCGATGACAGAAATTAAAGTTGGTGAAAACGAATCTCTTGATAACGCTCTTAAAAGATTTAAAAGATCATGTGCAAAATCTGGAGTTATAGGTGAAGTAAGGAAAAGAGAGCATTACGAGAAGCCTAGCGTAAAGCGCAAGAAAAAATCTGAGGCAGCAAGAAGAAAGAAAAATTCCAAGTATTAATTAAGAAGGTGAACTAATGTCCCTTAAAGATAAACTCATGGAGGATTTAAAAACATCCATGAAAAACAAGGATACTATAAGGAAAAATACTGTCATTATGGTCAGAGCTGCAATCAAGCAAAGAGAAGTTGATGAACGAATCGAGCTTACTGACGAGGATATCGTTGATATTATCGGCAAACAGCTAAAAGAAAAAAGAATGGCCATAGAAGAATTCAAAAAAGGCTCACGCCAGGATCTTGTTGATACCACTGAATCAGAAATAAAGATTCTTTTGGAATATCTTCCTGAACAATTGACTGAAGAAGAGGTGGAAAAGATCGTAAAGAAAACAATTGATGAAATTGGAGCCACCTCAATTAAAGATATAGGTCTGATTATGAAAACCACCATGCCCAAAGTCAAAGGAAGGGCAGACGGAAACATGGTAAACAAAGCCGTGTTAAAATTGCTTAAATAACCTGAGTCTTACTCAGGTTATTTTTGCTATCTTTTTGAGATTATGGGTAATAAATAACAGTGGAGCATAACAGGAGGTGAAAACATGAAGAGAATTAGATTACTGACATTTTTTGTAACTATACTTGTTATTTTAATTTCAGCTGGCAGTGTTCTCGCTCAGAGTCCTGGCAAAGCATATGTTGTCCCTATTAAGGGTGAGATAAATCGAGCAACTCACAATTACGTAAGGGACGTTGTGAATGATTTGAACAATAATCCTGAGGTGGAGGTAATTATTTTTGAGATAGATACCTACGGAGGACTTGTTGATGAGGCAATCAAGATAAAAGATGTTATAATTAGAACCAATATACCAACCATAACCCTTGTCAACAATAAGGCTGCATCTGCAGGAGTGCTCGTAACCATTGCAGGTGAGCACATTGCCATGGCTGAAAATGCAGTTATAGGTTCTGCTGAGACCATACCGAATACTGAAAAAATACTTTCAATGTGGCGAGGTGTACTGAGAGATACTGCTCAGTATAGAGGAAGGGATGCGCTTCTGGTGGAGGCAATGGCTGACATTGACATAACCATTGATGGGGTGATTGAGTCGGGTAAATTGCTGAATCTCACAGCTCAGGAAGCATATGAACTTGGACTTGCAGATATACTATCAACTGACTACAACCAGATTCTTGATTATTTCGGATTTGAAGTATCAGAGGTTGAGGTTATGGAGGAAGGGCTCCAGGTAAAACTGGCAAAATATATTTCCAACCCATACATCAGTACACTCCTCTTAACCTTGGGGTTTGTAGGTTTGGTGCTTGAAATATTGACTCCAGGATTCGGGCTTGGAGGAACAATTTCCTTGATGGGATTCGGGCTGTATTTCGGTGGTAATATTCTTGCTGGAAACTCAAACTGGACATCATTGATCTTGTTTGTGGTAGGGTTAGGATTACTGGTAATAGAGGGAGTCGTTCCTGGATTTGGACTCCCTGGTATAGGTGGCCTCATCTTTGTACTGGCTGGAACTGTACTGGCCATGCAGGATCTTTCAGCAGCGATACTGTCTTTAAGTATTGCGATAATAATAACTACATTGGTGGCGATAGTCATGGTAAAACATGGTTACAAGAGCAAGATTCTCAAGAAAATAGTCTTAAGCAACAAGTTGGATAACAACAGGGGCTATCTAAGCACAAACAACATGGTTAAACTCATGGAAAAGGAAGGCGAAACTTTATCGGAACTTCGACCCTCGGGCTTTATAGTTATAAATGGAGAGAAATACGACGCACTGGCTGAATCAGGCTATATTCCTGAGAATACAACTGTCAGGGTCGTAAAGGTTGAAGGTTCAAAAATATTTGTAAGGAGGATTTAGAATGGATCTTATTTTCACACTTGCCATTGCAATTGGTATTATTGTTCTATTGATGCTTTTCTTTACTTTCGTTCCTGTTGGATTATGGATTACAGCATACTTCGCAGGAGTAAAGGTAAAAATCACAACGTTGATAGGAATGAGATTGAGAAGGGTTGTACCAAGCAGAATTATTAACCCGATGATCAAGGCAACAAAGGGCGGGCTGGATATCAATATTGACGATTTAGAGTCACACTATCTGGCAGGAGGAAATGTAAATACCTTGGTTGATGCGCTTATTGCAGCTCAAAGGGCTAATATACCCTTGGTGTTTGAAAGAGCAGCAGCCATAGACCTTGCAGGAAGGAATGTTCTTGAAGCGGTTCAGGTAAGCGTTAATCCCAAGGTCATAGAAACACCCCAGATTGCAGCTGTAGCAAAAAACGGAATAGAGGTAGTTGCAAGAGCCAGGGTAACCGTTCGTGCCAACATTGAAAGACTTGTCGGTGGTGCTGGTGAGGAAACTATAATCGCAAGAGTTGGAGAAGGTATCGTTACCACAGTCGGTAGTGCCAGTTCACACAAGGCTGTATTGGAAAATCCGGACAGCATATCCAAGATGGTACTTGGGAAGGGTCTTGATGCAGGTACCGCATTTGAAATCCTGTCAATAGACATAGCAGATGTAGATGTAGGAAGAAACATAGGTGCAAAGCTACAAATGGAGCAAGCGGAAGCAGACAAGAAGATTGCACAGGCTAAAGCAGAGGAAAGAAGAGCTATGGCAGTTGCAAGAGAGCAGGAAATGAAGGCAGAGGTTCAGTCAATGAACGCTAAACTTGTAGAAGCGGAAGCTCAGGTTCCTTTGGCATTGGCACAGGCATTGAAAGAAGGAAAGCTTGGTGTTATGGATTACTATAATATGAAGAATATCCTTGCTGATACGGACATGAGGGATTCAATTTCGAAAATAACTGATAAGGAAGAGAATAAATAGGAAGTGATTTAAATGGATAGTCCTATAATCATTCTGGTCTTTTGGGTCATAATCAACATTCTTTTAAAAAGTTCCAGAGACAAGAAAAAAGCAGAACAAGCAAGAAGAAAAACCGGGCAAGGAAGTCCACAAGACAGGCAAAAGCCTCCGGACTCTCAAACCATGAAGAAGAGCACAGGTACGAAGAATTTCAGGAGTGCCTTGGAGGAATACAAGGCACAGATAGAAAGAGAATTGAATCCTGAAAAAAAAGCACCATTAAAACCCGAACCCCAAAGAACAGTCAGACGTGAGCCTGAGAAATCACCAAGACCCAATAGGAATCTCGAGAAGTCTCCTTTGAAGACCTATAGAGAAGGGCGCTTCTGGAAAGAAGACGAGACGGAGGATCCGAGCATAAAACAAACAGAAATGGTATCCCTTGTTGAAGAATCAACTGAAGAAAGGGAACCACGAGTCAGGTCACGCAGACTTTTAGATGTTAGGAATGACATTCTAAAGGGTGTTATCTACGCTGAAATACTTGACAAACCAAAGAGCATAAAACATAGAGGAAGTCCTTTTTAGGGCTTTCTTTTTTGATTGCTAAAAGGTTACACATTAGTTAAATCTATAGAAAACAAGGCTTTTCTATGGTATGATTTACTTATTAAACAACTAAAAACCAATTACTGAGGGGGAAACAGAGTTTGACAATTAATAATGAGGAAGCCATTGTCCAGATTCATAACAATAACACCATGAAGGAAATTGCCGGTAATCTTGATTCCAATATAGACTTTATTGAAGAAGGTATGGGAGTCAGGCTAAGAATAGAGGAAAATTCGATTATCGTTTATGGACCTTCTGAAAAAGTCACAATGACTCAGAGGCTTCTTGAAGACCTTAAATATATTATTCAAAAACAGAATAGACTCCAGGAACAGGACCTGAGATATGCCATGGACTTTATGAAATCGGGCAAGGAAGGAAGTCTCAAGGAACTACTGGAGGATGTGGTATGCATAGCCGCTTCTGGGAAGAGTATAAAACCCAAAACCTTTGGTCAGAAACGTTATGTGGATTCCCTTAGAAAACATGATATAGTCTTTGGTATTGGTCCGGCGGGTACGGGGAAAACATATCTTGCCATGGCTATGGCAGTGCAGGCTTTTAAAAATAAGGAAGTGAACAGGATCGTACTTACAAGACCAGCGGTAGAAGCAGGAGAAAATCTTGGATTCCTGCCTGGAGACTTGCAGGAAAAGGTCGACCCATATTTAAGGCCTCTATATGATGCCCTTTTTGAGATACTGGGTTTGGACACATATCTGAAGTTCTTTGAAAAAGGGTTGATTGAGGTGGCACCTCTTGCCTATATGAGAGGAAGAACTCTTGATTCAGCGTATGTAATACTTGATGAAGCTCAGAATACTACCAATGAACAGATGAAGATGTTTCTAACCAGATTAGGCTTTGGGTCGAGGGCAATAATTACAGGGGATATAACTCAGATTGACCTTATAAGAGGCAAGGAATCTGGTCTTATAACTGTAATGGGTATTCTGAAGGATGTCAAGGGAATAGACTTTATCAACCTTACAAGTGCGGATATAGTAAGGCATCCATTGGTACAAAGAATAATAAATGCATATGAGAGCTACGAAAGTAAAAAATAAACTTCCATGTCGACGGAAAGCAGGTGTGAAGGATGCTTGATATGTTAAGAGTATTATTTCCAGGATTGGATAAGGACATAATGATAAAAAGGGCAATGGGTGTTTTTCTGATGTTTTTTGCTGTGATTTTTGTTGTTGCGATAAGTCAGTCGCAATATGGGAACATAAACCTGGAAGTAGGAGAAGTTGCTTCTGAGGACATAAAAGCACCATATCGGCTAGAGGATACTGATACCTATGAAGACCAGGTGAATGAGGCATTGGTCAATATGGAGCCTGTGTATCGTATTTCTCCGACTATCCAGATCACATCAAAAGCAAAGGTCACTGGTTATCTGGACCTGGTCAGGGATATCAAGCTGAGAAATAACCTGAGTAATGTCTCAAGGATAGATGAACTGCAAACCACCGGTCCAATGAGCCTGTCTTCTCAAGTTGACCAGGCAGCCATTGAGTTGACATTTTCTGATTTAAATTCCATTGAAGCCATAACAGAGGACATCCTCTCACAGCTTTTGGCTCAGGGAATCAGGGATGATGAACTCCAAGACCAGGTAGGTGAAATCGATGGGATCGTCAACGTACTAAACCTTGAAGAGAATGAAGAATTTGTTATTTCAGCAATCCTAAAGGAAGCGATAGAGCCAAATGAGTTTGTTGATACCATTGCTACAGAAAGACAGATGGAAAATGTGAGAGGCAGTATTATCATACCTGTAATAGAACAGAATGAGACTATTATAAGCAAAGGAGACGTTGTAACAGAAGAACAGATGGGGATTGTAAGGCTTGCCCAACTGGATGATACGAAAAACGGCTCATGGCTAAGATACATGGGCATGGGTATTCTGCTTTTACTTCCATTGGTTGCCTTGATGATGTACATTATTTATTTTTATCCGTCAATAATGGATGGTAGACTTATTTATCTTATTTTTGCATCGCTCTTGCTGACTATCCTGTTAGGGAAGGTGATGGCAATGTTGTCACCCTATCTTATACCATCAGCACTCAATGCAATCTTAGTGACTATGCTTGTGGGCTCCAGACTGGCAATTGTGACCAACTTTCTGCTGGTATGGATTCTATCATTTATATGGGATATTCCAAGTGAGCTGATAGCAATAATGCTTATTGGGAATTCAGCAGGGATTCTGTTGCTTGTACATCGTAACCAGCGACACAGAGTACTTTTAAATGGAATTTATATGGGAATTATAAGCCTTGCTCTGTATACAGGATATTACTTGCTTGGGAATCTAACATCAAGAGAACTAATTGTAAACGGGGGATTTCTGGTTATTTCAGGATTGTTGTCTGGTATTGTTTCTCTTGGGACTTTGCCATTATGGGAAGGTGTTTTCAAGGTTCTCACACCACTTAAACTTATGGAACTGACAGATCCCAATCAACCAATGCTTAGGAGACTGTTTGCAGAGGCTCCAGGAACCTACCACCACAGTCTCATTGTAGGGAATCTTGCAGAGTCTGCTGCAGCTACTATAGGAGCAAATCAGCTACTGGCAAAGGCTGGTGCTTACTACCACGATATAGGGAAACTGAAAAGACCTTCCTATTTCAAGGAGAATCAGTTTGGTAATGAGAATCCACATGATAATCTTGAACCCCTTCAGAGTACGGAAATTATAATATCCCATTGGGAGGATGGAATCAAGCTAGGAAAGGACTCAAAACTTCCCCGTGAAATAATGGAAATTATAGATCAACATCATGGAAAAACACTGATGTCATACTTTTACCACAAGGCTACCATGGGAAACAACGATCTTCCTGAAGAGAAATTCAGATATGGAGGACAAAAGCCAAACTCAAAAGAAGCAACCATAGTAATGTTTGCTGACTCAGTGGAGGCGGCAGTAAGAAGTATAAAATCTATGAATGAGAACTCAATTGAAAGCATGGTAAGAAAAGTAATCAGGGGCAAGATAGATGATGGACAGCTGGATGAGTCGCCAATTACAACAAGAGAAATCAATGAGATTGCCAATACCTTCATTTCAGTGTTGAAAGGAATTTACCATGAGAGAATTGAATACCCTGAAAATTCTTAATTAAGGAGCAGAACATGGAAGTATTATTTGATAATAGACAAGATAGTGTAATAATAGGAAAAAACACTGAGGAATTACTCGTAAAAGTTATCCAAACGGCACTTAAGCTTGAGAACATAAGTCTGGATTATGAGGTCAGCGTTTCCTTTGTGACCAATGAAGAAATAAGGGAACTGAATCGCCAGTATAGAAATATGGATAAGGAGACAGATGTCCTTTCATTTCCATTTGAAGATGAATTTGATACAGGGATAAATATTCTTGGAGATATCGTTTTATCAACTGAAAAGGCTGCAGAACAGGCTAAAGATTTTGGGCATTCCCTTGAGAGGGAACTGGCATATCTTACAGCACACAGTACTCTGCATTTAATAGGATATGATCATATGACTGCTGAGGAAAAGGAAATTATGCGAAACAAAGAAAAATCCATAATGAAGGAGCTCCACATTTTCAAATAGGGAGGGAGGTGCTTGTATGAAGGTAAAGGATTTTATCGACAGCTTCAACTATGCCGTCTCGGGGATAATGGCAGCGATGAAGCTGGAAAAGAGTTTGAGGGTCCATTACATGGCTGCAATAGCTGTAATTGGCCTCAGCACTCTGTTCAACCTTACCAGGGTGGAGTTTATGATCTTACTTCTTACTGTTGTACTGGTAGTGGTGCTTGAAATGATAAACACTGCAATAGAAAAGACTGTAGATATGATAACAAAGGAATACCACCCTCTTGCAAGAGTCATAAAGGACGTTTCAGCCGGTGCTGTCCTTATAGCTTCCCTAAACGCAGTTATTGTTGGTTACCTTATGTTTTTTGAAAGACTCAATCCATTCAAGGAACTAGTTTTAATAAAAATAAGAAATTCATCGATACACCTAACATTTGTAGCACTTATACTGGTAACCCTCCTGACTGTAGGATTGAAATCTAAATTTTACAAAGGACATGGAACATATTTTCAGGGAGGTGTTATAAGCGGTCACTCAGCAGTGGCATTCTGCATAGCGACAATAGTATCAATATTGTCCGAAAATCTCCTCGTTATAACTCTTGTATTCGGTTTGGCCCTACTTGTGGCTGAAAGCCGCGTAGAAGGAAAAATCCACTCAGCCCTTGAGACTGTAATTGGTGGAATCGTAGGAATCCTCGTTGGCATATTGATATTTCAGATAATCGGATAGGAGGAAGAAAATGGGCATAAGAAAGATACTTATAATTGTTTTAACTCTGGCAATGGCAATAAGCATGACAGCATGTGGAAATTCCCAATCAGTTGAGGAACCTGAAGCTTCCGTGTCAATTCCAGTAGAGGAGCCTGAACCAATTCCCGAACCAGAGCCTGAACCGGAGCCGATGCCTGAACCAACAGGAATTCCGTCACCTTTGAGTGGCCTATATGCTGAGGAGGAGATAGTCAATGGAAGGGTTATGTCGATAGTCTTTGATAATCACCCCAAGGCAAAATGGCAGGCAGGCTTAAAGGAAGCTGAGGTTATTTATGAATTTCCAGTCGAGGGACCCTATACAAGATACATGGCTTTATACCTTATAAATAGTCCTGATACTGTTGGTCCCATCAGGAGTGGCAGACCCTACCTCGTTACTATGGCATTGCAATATGATGCAATATTCGTTCACGTAGGTGGGAGTGAACAGGCAAAGGCTGATGTAAGAAATCTGAATTTGGCAGAAATAGATGGACTTACAAGCTCATCCAGGGTATTCTGGAGACTATCCCACAAGAGAGCTCCCAACAATATGTATTCCAGTATGGAGGTTTTGAGGGAGGTTCAGCAGGGAAAAGGATTTCGAGAAAGCAGTGAATTTGAAGGATTCCTCTTCCACATGGAGGAGGAGACAAGAAGTGGACAATATGCTTCTGAAATCCTTATAACCTACAACAATGAGAACAGTACACGTTATGCCTACGACCATGATCTTGAAAGATACGAACGTTACAAGGATGGAGTCCGTCATATTGATGAATCCGATGAGGAGGGACTTTACGCAGACAATATTATAATACAGGAAAACTCCATGAGAGTTCTTGATAATGTAGGACGACTTGGAATTACCCTTGAAGGTGATGGAGAGGGTAAATTTATATCCAAGGGGGTAGTGGAGGACATTAAATGGGTAAAAGATAACAGAAAGGCAAAAATCATATACCTGAATCAGCAGAACGAGGAAATAAAACTTGCGCCAGGAATAACGTGGATTCAGGTGGTAAAGCCGACTACATCATTTACTATAGAATAAGAGAGGTTTTGTAATGGACAATAAAGATTTAATCAAGAGAGCTCTGAAAGCAAAAACAATGGCATACGTTCCATACTCCGGATTTTATGTGGGAGCAGCCATACTGACAGAGAATGGCGAAGTGTACGATGGCTGCAATATTGAGATTGCATCCTATTCACCAACTATTTGTGCTGAAAGAACTGCCATATTCAAGGCTGTCTCTGAAGGGCATAGAAAGGTTAAGGCGGTTGCAATTGTAGGTGATGCAGACCACACATATCCATGTGGAGTCTGCAGACAGGTTATTCGAGAGTTTGGTAAGGATGCAAAGATAATAATTGCAAATTCAGAGGACGATTACGTGGAGTATGATCTTGATGAATTGCTGCCTCATAGCTTCGGCCCTGAGGATTTGAAGTCTGCCCACAAGGAGGAAAAAGATGTATAAATCAGGTTTTGTAACGGTAATAGGACGTCCGAATGTTGGGAAATCAACCCTTCTAAATCAAATAATAGGTGAAAAGATATCCATTATATCAGATAAACCACAGACTACCAGGAATAAAATCCAGATGGTATATACTGGTGATGACTATCAGATTGTATTTCTAGATACACCAGGCATACAGATGCCTAGGAACATACTGGGGGATTACATGCTTAAAATATCCAGAACTACTCTGGAGGAGGTTGACATTGTAACATTCATGGTTGATGAGAGCATGGGAACCGGTAAAATGGACAACTATATACTTCAACAGCTTAAGGAGATCAGTACTCCTGTTATCCTGCTTATCAATAAGATCGACAAGCTTTCCCAGGAGCAGGTCCAAATCTTGATGAAGAAATATAGAGACATGGAAATGTTCGCGGATGTAATACCCATATCTGCACTTAACAATGACAACATAGAAAAGTATATTCAGGTTCTAAAAGGAATGATACCTGAGGGTCCTCAGTATTTTCCTGATGATATGATCACTGATCAGCCTGAAAGATTTATTATCTCTGAAATCATAAGAGAAAAAGCACTTATAAACCTTGAGGACGAAATTCCTCACGGGGTTTATGTGGATATTGATAAAATAGTGCAGAGAGAGGACAAGGACATCATAGATGTCTTTGCAAATCTATACTGTGAAAAGAACTCCCATAAGGGGATGATTATTGGAAAAAACGGGAGGATGCTAAAGACCATAGGGCAGCAAGCCAGAGAGGATATAGAAAAACTTATGGGAAGCAAGATAAACCTTCAAGTTTGGGTGAAGGTGGAAAAGAACTGGAGAGAAAAAGCCAACAAGGTAAAATACTTTGGCTATAAATAGAAGGGTAAATTATGTCTGGAACTAGTGGAATTGTAATATCCGGAATGAAATACAAGGAAAGCAGTAAGATACTTACTGTATATACAGAGGAGCTGGGTAAGGTCAGGGTTATGGCTCAAGGGGCTTTGAGACCAAAATCACAAACTCTCGCATCCACTGAAGTGTTTGCTCTAAGCAGCTGGAATCTTAAAAAAGGCAGAAGTTTTTTCTATGTAGAAAGCATAGACCTTATTGACTCCTGCTACACAGTACGTGATTCCATGGAAAGAATGTTTTTTGGGTTCTATGTTCTTGAACTTTTGGATAAATCCACTCCGGATGAAGAGCCTAACCAGGTTTTATTTTCGTTGCTGAAAAAATTCCTTGAAATTCTGAGAAGTGAAGATAACCCTTTGGCCTTACTTGTTGCCTATGAAATCAAATTTGCAACCTTTATCGGATATAGACCACATCTTGACAGCTGTGTAAGCTGTGGTAGGAAAAACTCTGATATATGGGAATTTGACAGGACAAAGGGAGGTATTCTCTGTGATTCCTGTAGCAGGTCAATGAGGGATAGGATATATAATCGTGAAATCAATCATATGAAAAGTCTTCTTATGGCAAAATTGGAGGATGTCAGAAAAGTAGACATATCTGAACAGGATTTGTGGAGTATTCACAACCGGCTTTCAGAGTATCTATTATACAATCTGGATATCAGGGAATTGAAATCCCTGTCGATGATCAAGCAGGGGCTTATATGATTAAAGTCGCAAAGTCTTGACAGATAAACGAAATTTTGTTAAATTAATAAACGAAACTGAATTCTGTACGATGATGAAGAGAGTACCTGTAACTGTGTAGCAAAGAGAGTCCGGACAGGTGGAAACGGATATATGCAGTAATGGAGAAGGGCACTTCGGAGTAATGAAAATTAAGAGAATACCTGCATACGGGTATTAAATAGGGTGGAACCGCGGAAGAGACCTTTCGTCCCTATGAGGGATAGAAGGTTTTTTTGTATTCAAAAATAAAAGGAGGGGTACTATGTATTTTCAGGATTTGATGCTGAAATTACTTAATTACTGGGGTGATAAAAACTGCATAATAATGGAGCCATATGATGTGGAAAAAGGGGCAGGAACAATGAGTCCACATACATTCTTAAGGGCATTGGGTCCCGAACCCTGGCAGGTAGTATATGTGGAGCCCTCAAGAAGACCTGCAGATGCAAGATATGGTGAAAATCCCAACAGGGTGTATCAACATCATCAACTTCAGGTTATACTGAAGCCTTCACCTGAAGATATTCAGGATCTTTATCTGGATAGTCTCAAGGCTATCGGAATAGATCCCCTGAAGCACGACATAAGATTTGTTGAGGATAACTGGGAAGCGCCAACATTGGGAGCATGGGGCCTGGGATGGGAAGTATGGCTGGATGGAATGGAAATAACCCAGTTTACATATTTCCAACAGGTAGGAGGAATAAACTGCGACCTGGAATCCGGTGAACTGACCTATGGACTTGAGAGGATTGCAATGTATCTTCAGGATGTGGACAGTGTATTTGATATCCAGTGGAACGAGAATTACACATACGGAGATATATTCAAAATGGCTGAATACGAGCATTCAGTATATAGCTTTGAAAAAGCTGACATACCTGTTTTAAAGGAACTTTTCAACACATATGAAAAAGAAGCAAATAAAGGGATTGAAGATAATCTTGTAATACCGGCTTATGATTTTGTTTTGAAGTGCTCACATACATTCAATGTACTTGATGCAAGAGGCGCCATATCTGTTTCTGAAAGAACCAACTACATCGGAAGGGTGAGGAATCTTGCAAGAAGCGTGGCAGCTCTCTATCTCGAGAAAAGAAGTGAGATGGGGTATCCTCTATTGAAAAAAGGTGGTGCAGATAATGAGTAGAAGATTTTTATTGGAGATTGGAGTTGAGGAACTTCCTGCCAGATATATAGGCAATGCCATTGAGCAGCTTAAGGAAAACACAGAGAAGATGCTTAAGGATGAGAGAATCAAGTTTGAATCCATTAGTACCTATTCAACTCCAAGGAGACTTACAATTGATATAGCCGGTTTAAGCAATGAGGGCGAGAGTCATGAAGATACAGTAAAGGGACCCGCGGCGAGAATTGCCTATGATAAAGAGGGAAATCCAACCAAAGCTCTTGAAGGATTTATGCGTGGCCAGGGAATAACACTGGATAATGTAAAAATAAATGAATTCAACGGTGAGGATTACATTTATGGTACTGTACACAAAAGTGGAAAAACCCTGGAAAGAGTTTTGGAAGAAGGCCTTGATGAAATAATAAAGGGGATTACATTTCCCAAGTCCATGAGATGGGGAGGAAAGAACCTTAGATTTGCAAGACCCATAAGATGGCTGGTTACCCTATTGGATGACCAGATTCTTCCCTATGAGCTTGAAGGGATACGATCCGGGAACATCACAAGAGGACATAGATTCCTGGGGAGTCAGGATTTAGTTATTGACAAGATTGAAAATTACAGTAGTTTATTGAAGAAAAATTATGTTATTGCAGATAAGGAAGAGAGAAAGGATATTATCAGACTTAAAGCTGAGAAGCTTGCCAAAGAAAAAGGAGGCTCGATTCAGAAGGATGAAGATCTTCTGGAGGAGGTAACTAATCTGGTTGAATATCCTACGCCGATTATGGGCAGAATAAAAGATGAATATCTGAACCTTCCATTTGATGTTATAACAACTCCAATGAAGGAACATCAGAGATATTTTCCGATACTGGATGATAAGAACAGGCTATTGCCTTATTTTGTCACAGTGAGAAACGGTAATTCAGATTATGAGGATATTGTTGTAAAGGGTAACGAAAAGGTACTTGGCGCCAGACTCGAGGATGCAAAATTCTTTTACAAGGATGATATCAGCGTCCCGCTGGAAAACTACGTAGAGAAGCTCAAGACCATTACATTCCAAGAGAAGCTTGGAACGGTATATGACAAGACAAGCAGAATAATGAAGCTGACAGAAAAAATTGCTGATTATCTTGAAGTAGGCGAGGAGACGAATAAAAATCTTCAAAGAGCAAGCTACCTTGCAAAAGCAGACCTGGTGACTAAAATGGTGACGGAGTTCACTGAGCTGCAGGGAAAAATTGGAATGGAGTATGCTCAGGAATCCGGAGAAAATGAAATTGTAAGTCTTGCAATATACGAGCAATATATGCCAAGGCATTCCGGGGATGAACTTCCAACAACAACTGCCGGAGCTATTCTTTCAATAGCTGATAAGCTCGATTCAATATGCGGACTATTTGCCATAGGGATCAAGCCTACCGGATCCCAGGATCCGTTTGCATTGAGAAGGGCTGCCCTGGGAATCATAAATATTATAATGGACAAGAAGCTGAATGTTTCCCTGCTGGAGTTAATAGACTTTTCACTTTATATTTATGTTGAAGAAAACGGACTTGCCTGTGACTATAACAAAGCAAGAGTAGAGATACTGGAATTCTTCATGGGAAGGGTTCGCAACCTGTTCCTTGATCTTGATATGCCTTATGATGTAATAGATTCAGTAATTAACTCAGGCAGTGACAATATCTTCGATATGAGAATCAGGGTTGATAAACTGTCAAATTGGTTTGCAAGTAAGGATATGGGGGACATACTTACAGCTTTCAACAGATTGAGTACTATGGCAACAAAAACTGAGTCTACAGAGGTCAAGAGAGATTTACTCACCACGGAGGAAATCGAGCTTTATGATGCATTCAATAATATTGAGGAGAAGGTCGATTCACATATTCATAAAAAGGAGTACGACAAGGCGATTATGGTTCTTGGAACTCTTAAGGACCCCATAGATAATTTCTTTGATAATGTTATGGTCATGGTTGATGATCAGGCATTGAAGGAAAACAGGCTGGCATTGCTAAGAAGGATTTATTCAAAGATGATGAAGGTTTGTGACCTGACTTATATTGTCGCCAGATAGGTGGTGCTCTTATCCAACTTTCAAATAGGCAGGAGACGATAATTGACATAGTTAAGGAAAAACAACCCATAACAAGTACCTCAATAGCAAAACTGCTTGGGTTGAAAAGAGCGACCATAAGACCTGACCTGGCAATTCTTACCATGACAGGGATACTGGACGCAAGGCCTAAGGTTGGGTATATATACATTGGAAGAACTGATACTGATATTGTAGCCAACAGAATATCGTCAATCAAGGTAAGGGATATAATGTCATTGCCAGTAGTAATGGAAGAAGATAGAACCATATACGATGCAGTGGTCTATATGTTTACAGAGGATGTCGGTTCTGTTTTCATTACTCTGAATGGGTATCTTTCCGGGGTTGTATCCAGAAAGGATCTTCTAAGAGGTTCTATGGGAGGAATAGATCTGAATAAAACTCCCGTTGGGATGATAATGACCAGAATGCCAAAGGTTGTAGTCATCAGTGAAAGGGATTTGATTCTGAAGGCAGCAATAGAACTCATCGAGCATGAAATTGACAGTCTTCCTGTGGTTGAGCTTGAGAAAGGATTGGGAAAGAACTTTAGGGTGACAGGAAGAATCACTAAGACCAATATAACTAGATTATTTGTGGAGCTGGGCACCAATATATAGGGGGTTGTCGATATGAACAGAAAGCTTACACTATACGTGCTATCAGACTCAATAGGAGAAACCGGGGAGCTGATTGCAAAAGCTGCAGCCAAGCAGTTCATAACTGAAAACTATGAAATCAGGAAGTATCCATTTATGGATGACCGCGACGAGATAAAGCAGCTTTTTCAGGAGGCTGTAACAGGAGAGAGCCTGTTCATATATACGACTGTACTCGAGGAAGTTAAGGAATTGATTGACAGTCTTGGCGAAGATAGGGGCATACCAGTCATCGATGTAATGTCACCTCCAATGCTTGCTATAGAGAAGCTTTTGGGATATTCACCAAAGAGAGAGGCCGGGCTTATCAGAAGAATTGATGAGAACTATTTCAGGAAGGTTGAAGCAGTTGAGTTTGCAGTCAAATATGACGACGGAAAAGATCCGCGGGGTATCGATAAAGCTGATATATGTCTGATAGGAATATCAAGAACTTCAAAAACTCCTCTGAGCATGTACCTTGCCCACAAGAACTTCAAGGTGGTAAATATACCACTTGTACCTGAGGTAAGTGTCCCTAATGAACTTTTCAAAAAAGACAGAAGAAGAGTAATAGGATTGGTTGCAGACCCTAAGAAGCTTATAGAAATTAGGACAGAGAGGTTAAAAGCACTTGGACTTAAAAATTCCGCAAACTATGCCAGTGTAGAAAGAATTCAAGAGGAACTTGAATACTCAATGGATATTATGATGGATATTGGATGCGAAATAATCGATGTCTCGACAAAGGCAATTGAGGAAACAGCATCCATCATAATTGAGCATATGGAAAATGAGTTTGGAGATAAAATGTTTTAGCATGTTTTCAGTGTATTTGATAGTTGTAGAAAGCGTTCCTACGAGCGCTTCTTTTTTGTGAAAAAAGAAGGATTTAATGAATCTATGTTGAATATATATATATAGGAATAAGGAGGTGGATGATGAATATCCGTGAGCAAACTGAACAGAGAGAACTTCAGATGCTTTCTTCTTATGCCTGTCTCAGTATAAATACCAAAGGAAGAAAGGCCTACGAAGAGAAGTGTAAGATAAGAACAGAATTTCAGAGGGATAGGGATAGGATTATCCACTCAAAGGCATTCCGGCGACTCAAGCACAAGACCCAGGTTTTTATTGCTCCTGAAGGAGACCATTTTAGGACAAGGCTGACTCATACCCTGGAGGTCTCACAACTGGCCAGGACATTGGCAAGAGCTCTCAGACTGAATGAAGATCTGGTTGAGGCAATAGCCCTTGCACATGATCTGGGACACACTCCATTTGGTCATACAGGGGAGAAGGTCCTCAGCATTGTAAATCCACGTGGGTTCAAGCATAATGAGCAAAGTGTGAGGGTTGTTGAATTGCTGGAAGGACACGAGAAGAGGCAGGGTTTGAATTTGACATACGAAGTGTTGGAGGGTATAATTAATCATTCTGGGGATAATATTTCCAATACCCTGGAAGGTCAACTAATAAAATTTGCAGACAGAATTGCATATATAAATCATGATATAGATGATGCAATAAGGGCAGGAGTAATAGAAGAAAGTGATCTACCAAAAGATTGCATTGTAATTCTTGGTGATACCCATGGTAAAAGAATAAATACTATGATTGTTGATCTGATAGAAAACAGTATTGGGGAAGAACGATTGTCCATGAGTGCATCGGTTGGAGAAAAGACCAATAAACTGAGGCAGTTTATGTTTGACAATGTGTATCTGAATAAGGAAGCCAAGAAAGAGGATGATAAGGCAGAATACATCATTGAGGTTCTGTTCGAATACTATCAGAAAAATTTCGACAGACTTCCTTCAGAGCATCTGGGTATATACAAAGGTATAGATGCTGAAAAAGAAGATATAATCTGCGATTATATAGCTGGAATGACTGATAGATATATAGTCAAACTTTATATGGATATATTTGTACCTAAACCCTGGGGAATATATTGAATTGTTGTGCAATCATAGAATAATAAGGTAAGGCAAGTGGTGATATATGACATATGCAAACGATGATGTCCTTGAGAAAATAAAGGACCAGATGGATATAGTTGAACTTGTTGGAGAATATGTTCATCTTAAAAAGTCGGGATCAAACTATGTTGGATTGTGTCCGTTTCATAGTGAGAAAACACCGTCTTTTACTGTTTCAGAGTCAAAGCAGATTTTCCACTGCTTTGGATGTGGTGAGGGTGGCGATGGAATAAAATTCATCATGAAAAGAGAAAATCTTGATTTTGTTGATGCATTGAAATTTCTTGCGGAAAAATACGGTATTCCCTGGGAAGATTCTCTAAACAAGGATGAAAGTGAAGAAAAAAAAGAACTTTATCAGATGAACATGGATGCTGCAAGGTATTTTCATAAAAATCTTACTGAGGTAAGACTGTCAAAGGAGTATCTTTCTGCCAGAGGGATAACTGGGGAACTAGCCAGGAAATTTGGACTGGGCTATGCCACTGATAGCTGGGATGGTTTGATTAAGCATCTTCTGGAAAAGGGATATAATGAGAAATCAATGATAAAAGCCGGGCTTGCAGGGCAAAGAAAAGATAAATCCGGTTATTTTGATAAATTCAGAAATAGGATAATTTTTCCTATTATTGATACAAGAGGAAGAGTTGTAGGATTTGGTGGTAGAGTTCTTGACAACAATCTCCCCAAGTATTTGAATTCGCCTGACACAATGATTTTCAACAAAGGCTACCACTTATATGGATTGAACCTGGTTGCAAGGAATTCGGACAGGAAAAGGATACTGCTGGTTGAAGGCTATATGGATGTAATATCATTGTATTCCAGTGGAATCGAATTTTCAGTGGCAAGCCTTGGAACTGCCCTTACAAAGAACCAGGGCAAGCTTCTGAAGCGTTATGGCGAAGAGATATTTATATGCTACGACAGCGACAAGGCTGGAGTAAAGGCAACACTTAGAGCCATTGATGTCCTGAGGAGTATTGATATTGAGCCAAAGGTGGTACTGCTTCCTGAAGGATATGATCCTGATGACTTTATAAGGGAGCATGGGAAGGCAGTTTTTCAAAAAAAGATTGAGACTGCGTTAAATTATGTTGATTTCAAGGTATATATATTAAAAGAGGACTACAATATCAAAGAACCCGAAGGGAAAATAGGATTTACTAAAGAAGTTGCAAAGATAATCAAGACTATGAACTCACCAGTGGGACAGGATGTTTATATAGATAAAATATCTGAAGAAACAGGAGTATCCAGAGAAGCCATTCAAAGAGAGGTCCGCGGCAGTGATAGAAGTCGAAGAAGCTTCAGGGAAACAAATAAAATCGAACCTGTAGTTGCATCTCTTCCACCTGGGCACTTGAAAGCTGAGATGGATTTAATAGGATTTATGCTGATTGCCAGAGAATACTACGAAAGAATCTCAAGTAGAATTGGATTTGAGGATTTCCAGGACATGGATTGCAGATTTTGCTATAAAATCATATCGGACACCTATGGCAGGGCAGATAACATTAATAAGGAAGCTCTTCGAGAAGAGTTGTCAGAGGATGATGGCAGCAGCGAGAAATTCAATGAAATTTTAAACAACGAACCCAGATTCCAGGCTTCAAACTGGGAACGGGTAATTGATGACCTAATAGGAACCATAAGACTGAAAAAGCTGGTTAGGGACAAAAATACCATTTTAAGGGAAATGGAGAATCTGGAAAAGAATGAAGAAAACCAGGAAGAATTTCTTAAATTGCTGAGCAGCATAAATGATTTGAACAAGAAAATTAATTCATTAGTTAAGTAGGGAGGAAATAAATTGAACGATACAATTAAGAACCCTGAAAAAAATTTCACAAACAAGCAGCTTGCTGAAAATAAGCTGCTCAATAAAGGCAAGAAAAATGGCTTGCTCACATATAAAGAAATAATGGATACATTGGAAGCAGTTGATCTTGATCCGGATGAAATTGATGAAATTTATCAGAGGATTGAAGATAGTGACATTGATATCATGGGGGAAAAGGATGAGGAAATCCCGCTGGCTGATGATGATGACGAGGATACGGACAGTGGCGAAGACATTAACAAGGTTGTCGATAAAAAGTTGGATAGCGATGATGATGACGATGATGTCAAGGAAGACTTAACTGTACCCAAGGGTATTAACGTAGATGACCCTGTGAGAATGTATCTTAAGGAAATCGGCAAGATTCCTCTACTCACTGGTGGGGAGGAGATAGACCTTGCCATGAGAATGGAGGATGGGGATGAGCTGGCTAAGAAGAAGCTGGCAGAAGCCAACCTGAGGCTTGTAGTAAGCATTGCAAAAAGGTATGTAGGCAGAGGTATGCTTTTCCTTGACCTTATTCAGGAAGGGAACCTTGGCCTAATGAAGGCAGTTGAGAAATTCGAATACAGAAAAGGATTTAAATTCAGCACATACGCGACCTGGTGGATAAGACAGGCTATTACAAGAGCCATAGCAGACCAGGCTAGAACCATTAGAATTCCTGTTCATATGGTTGAAACAATAAACAAGCTTGTTAGAGTGCAGAGGCAGCTTGTTCAGGAACTTGGCAGGGATCCTTCCCCTGAGGAAATTGGTGAGGAAATGAACCTGGATGTTGAAAGGGTAAGAGAAATTATGAAGATAGCTCAGGAACCCGTATCACTTGAAACGCCAATCGGTGAAGAGGAGGACAGTCACCTAGGTGATTTTATTCCAGATGATGATGTACTTGCTCCTGCTGATGCTGCTACATTTACAATGCTTAGAGAGCAATTGATAGATGTGCTTGACAGTCTTACTCCAAGGGAGCAGAAGGTTCTTAAATTAAGATTTGGACTTGATGATGGAAGGGCAAGAACTCTTGAGGAAGTTGGAAAGGAATTTGAGGTTACCCGTGAGAGAATCAGACAAATTGAAGCTAAAGCCCTCAGGAAATTACGTCACCCAAGCAGAAGTAAAAAACTGAAAGACTTTCTTGAATAAGATTCGCTTTGCGAATCTTATTCCATTGCAAAGGAGATTTCTATGAAACTATCACCAAGACTAGAGAAAATTACAGACCTTGTACAGCAAAACTCAATAGTGGCAGACATAGGGACGGATCATGGATATGTCCCTAAACACCTTATTGATTCAGGCAAGAGCAAACTGGTAATTGCAACCGATATAAGCAAGGAGTCCCTGCAGAAGACTGTGGACTATATAAGGGATGAAAATTTGGAGGTAACCATTAAGACAAGACTGGGAGATGGTCTGGAGCCAATCCGACCCTTTGAAACCGATACTGTCATAATTGCTGGAATGGGAGGTCTCTTGATTGCGGATATCATTAATAAGTCGATAAACATAGCAAAAAGTACCAATACACTTATCCTTCAACCTATGGTAGGCTCTGCAGAGCTTAGAAAATACCTTCTCCACAACGGATTCAGGATAGTTGATGAGGAGCTGGTCAGAGAAGGGGATAAGTATTATGAGATAATTATTGCAAAGACAGGACTCCAGAAATTTAGAAAAGAGCTGGATTATGAAATAAGTCCCGTTATGATTAAAAAAAAGAATCCACTATTAAAGGAGCTTCTGGATTCAAGGATCAGAATGAATGAAAAAGTAATAGAGACATTGAAGCACAGCGGAGGGGAAAAGAGTCAAATTCGTCTTGAAGAACTGCAGAAAATAGTAAAGGATTACAGGGAGGTATTGTCAAATTGAAAGCCTGGGAAATTATTAGGAGATTTGAAAGCTGGGCACCGACAGAGCTGGTAGATTCATGGGATAGAACTGGTCTCCAGATTGGAGATCCCGATCAAATCATTGAAGGGATAGTTGTAGCACTGGATGTGACTGAAGAAGTGGTTGACAAGGCAATAGAAAACAGCTGCGATATGATTATCAGCCATCATCCGTTTCTTTTCAGTCCCCTGGATAATTTGATTATGGATAACTACAGGGGAGCCTTAATCAAAAAGATTATAAAAAACGATATAGTGATCTACAATGCACACACCAATCTCGATGTTGCTTCTGGAGGTATAAATGATGAGCTGGCGAGATTATTCGAGATGAACAATACTAGACTTCTCCGTGAATCCGCAAGAAGTGAACTGGTAAAGCTTGTTGTGTACGTTCCACAAACACATCAGCAGGATATTCTGGAAGCTTTCTCAGAAGCTGAAGCGGGTCATCTGGGTAATTACAGTGATTGCAGTTTTTCGGCTGAAGGAACGGGAAGATTCAGGCCGGAGGAGGGCTCAGATCCATTTCTGGGATCAAGAGGAGAGCTTGAAAGTGTACCTGAGGCGAAGATGGAAACAATAGTGGAAAAGAATAATCTGGAAAGGACTCTTCGGACGGTTAAAGACAGACATCCTTATGAAGAGATTGCCTTTGACATTTACCCCCTGTTAAATAAAGCGAAGGTATTCGGATATGGGAGAGTAGGGGATGTAGAGGAGTGTACACTACAGGAGCTGGCAGAATATTCCAAGGCAATTTTTGGACTCCAGGATATTAGAGTATATGGTAATATTGAAGGAAATATAACCAGAATAGCAGTTTGTGCAGGTGGCGGCTCTGATTTCATAGGAGATGCTGCCAGGGAAAATGCCCAGGTATATATTACGGGGGATATAAAATATCACGATATACAATATGCCTTTGAGCAGGGAATGGCCTTGATTGACGGAACCCATTACGGTACGGAGAAAATAATTCTACCTTTAATAAAAGAAAAGCTTGATGAATACACGGAAGGCAATCTTAAAATTATTGTTCATGAGGATAGATCGTTCCACCATAGAGCCTACTAGATGGGAGGGGTATGGATGTCAGACCTTGACAAGCTTTGGGAAATTGAACAACACCACAGGCATCTTCAGGAGTATAATGAAAAATTGAATCAGCTGGAAGATAATAAAGATCTGTTTGAACTGGAAAAGATGTATAGATCTGGAAATCTCAAACTGCATAGTCTCAAATTGGAAAATACAGAGAAGAAATCAAATATTAGAAAACTTGAGAGAGAGATCGAGGTTCACAAGGACAAGTTAAGCATTGCTGAAAAAACACTTTATAACGGATCGGTTAAGGATCTGAAGCAGCTTGAACATTTGGATAAGGAAAAGGAGTATCATAAGAAAGCAATTGACTCTCTTGAGGACGATATTCTCAGTTTAATGGAAGACTGTGAAGGTATAGACGAAGACATTTCGGTTATTACTGAAAAACTTAAAGATACCGAAGAAAAGCTGAAGGCTAGGATTGATTTTGTAAATAATCTCGTATCCCAGTTGAAGGAGAGTATAAATAGGGAAGAGGAAACTTTGAAAGTGCTGACAGGTACCTTGGATAAAAAACTCCTGGAAAAATATAACGGAATCCAGAACAGAAAGAAGACGGGAATGGCTATAATCAAAGACAATGTATGCAGTGGCTGCCATATGCATATATCAGAAAACATAATTGAAAAAACCAAGGCTGGAACTTCTGTAACCACTTGCGAGAACTGCGGTAGAATTTTATACTTCAAGGAGGAATAAAGTTTCAGCAGGCCTTTTTGCATTGGCTTATCTATGATATACTATAAAGAGAGTAAGTTGTATGGTCGCATGTCTTAGACATGAGGAAAGTCCGTGCTCCGTAGGGCAGGATGCTGGATAACGTCCAGTGGGGGCAACCCTAAGGATAGTGCAACAGAAATAGACCGCCAGAAATGGTAAGGATGGAAAGGCGAGGTAAGAGCTCACCAGCGTCTAGGTGACTAGACGGCTCTGTAAACCCCATCCGGAGCAAGACCAAAAAGGAGCACAAAAAGGTGGCTGCTCGCTGCCGCTCCAAAGGTAGGTCGCATGAGCCTGTTGGCAACAGCAGGCCTAGATAGATGGCCATATAAACAGAACACGGCTTACAGACTTACTCTCACATGAAAACTCCCGGGTGACTGCCCGGGAGTTTTCTTTGTAATAGAATTGAAATAAAAGTCAAGAACAACGGAATAACAACATATACTGGATGTGGAATAAAATTTTGTAACCGTTTTGTAAATATTTCATTGTAATAACAACTTCTGTATATTATAATACCTTTATGAGGCTAATCGAAAGACAAGGGAGTGTTCGTATTGCACAATGGAAAACACAAACTGGCATTCAAGATTATAGCTCTTTGTATGCTTATGGGCGTTGCATTCAAGGACACAGGGATATTCGTAAAGAATTTTGCCCTGATGAATGATCAGACAGCAGAGATTACATTTCAAAAAGAAGAACAGGTTGAGGTTGCAAAGGAAGGAAGCGATTCATACCAGGTTTTAAAGGATGGTACATATCACAGCATCCCAAGGGATGCATTGATTAGAACCACAAGAAGCACAGACAGGTACACAGTTAATGAAACAACGAAGATGTTCAGGGAAGCAAATAACAATTCAGAGGTAGTAAGGGAAATACTGCCTGGTGAAGAGATGGTCATGGCGAGCTATGACGATGCTTTTGGATACTTTATCACTGCTGAAGGCTTCCATATAGGATATGTAAATTTGGACAGTACAAAGAGAAAGGTCATTGAAAACATTTCTCATGGAATGGCAAATATAACAAGGGTACTTAAGAATGGAGAAAACACTATGGTTCTGGTTCAAGGTGGAGCTGTAGGTATAAAGGGTTATCATAGCGGTCAGTTTGAAATTATTGATAATGAAATGAACAGCTACTTTGTTGAAGAAACAGCAATAACTCTTTTCAGGACCATGGAGCAGGCTTCAAGGGCTGCTGAAATAGGATCAGGAGAGGTTATAGGGAGATTGCTTGAGGCTGCACACAGAGAAATAGGAAAACCCTATGTATATGCGGCAGCGGGACCGAATGCCTATGACTGTTCAGGCTTCACATATGCATTATTCAAAAACCAGCTGGGAATAACACTCCCAAGGGTTTCATATGTACAGGGTACTGCAGGGGTCAAGGTTGAAAGATCACAGCTTAAGCCTGGGGATCTAGTTTTCTTCAACACAACTGGAAGAGGAATCTCCCATGTAGGTCTTTACATAGGAGATGGAAATATGATTCATGCTTCCTCGGGTAAGAGACAGGTCAAAATTGACAGTATAAATTCCACATACTACAGCCAGAGATATGTAACCGGGAGAAGAATAGTGAATTAACAATAGCACACAAAGCGCCTATAGGGTGCTTTTTTT